>NZ_RBIE01000001.1:900000-982355 GCF_003633715.1 Thermovibrio guaymasensis | reverse complement strand
TTTCACTGAAAACCTGCGGAACACCTCAATTGAAAGCCTAAGTAGGCTTGCTCTCTCTCCGCAGGTGCGTGTCCCTTATTCTCCTGTCAAAGACCTCTTTCGTTCAGCGGCCTCTAATTTAGGCCTTTTGTCTTCCTTTGTCAACCTCTTTTGAGGCTTTCAAACTTGACGCTGGGAAATATAGGAAATCCCATTTCCTGTGTCAATAGATTTTAGGGGTCTATTAGCTTTTTAACTTCGTTTAAAACTTGCTCAAGGCTTTTGCCTGTAGAGTCTATAATAACTGCTCCCTTAGGGACTGTAAGGGGAGCAAATTTCCTGCTTTTATCCTTTTTGTCCCTCTCTACCACTTCCTTAAGGACCTGCTCGTAGCTAACTTTGAACCCCTTTTCTACCAGCTCCCTGTATCTCCTTTTAGCCCTTTCCTCCGGAGAAGCTGTAAGGTAGATTTTCAGCTGGGCTTCAGGGAAGATGTAGGTTCCTGCATCTCTACCATCTATTACAACTTTCTTTCCCTGTGCTAGGTTCCTTAGGATCTTTACAACTACTTCCCTTACCTCTCTGTGTTGGGCTACCTGAGATGCAAGAACTCCTCCTTCAGGTGTTCTTATTTCCTCAGTTACATCTTTACCGTTTACGAAGACTCTTGAGCCTTTGAGTTCTATTTTAAGTTTCTTAGCTATTTCCAGAACTTCTATTTCATTATTTAGGTCTATTCCCATTTCTTTTGATGCAAAACCTATTGCCCTGTAGATTGCTCCACTGTCAAGGTGTGTATAGCCGAACCTCTTTGAGATTTCTTTTGCTAATGTGCTTTTACCGGCTCCCGCTGGACCGTCTATCGTTATTATTCTCGGATTGATCATTGGTCCTCCGTTAGTTCCTTCTCAAGTTTCTCGTAGAGTTCCTCAAGTTCTTTACTCACAACTACAGGGTAGTAAGCTTTTGAGTAGATATCTTTAAGCTGAGGCGGTAGTTTACTTAGGTTTTCCAAACAGTATTCCCTTGCCTCAGTGAGGGTCGGTAGGTTCTTTACTCTCTTTCCATCCTTTACTACAAGTTCAAGGAGAGGTTTACCGGTGTGCTTTTCACTCTCAAGGGTTAGTAGATCTTGACCTTCCTGTCTAAATACTTGCTTCTTACCCGGATACATTTTCTTTCCGGGGCTCATTTTCATTATCGGTCGGTTTCCGATTTGAACTAGCTTGTAAACAAAGTCTATGTAGGGAGAGTCGGCGGAAGTTCCGACTTTTGTTCCAACTCCGAAAGAGTCAACTGGAGCTCCCTCCCTCACTATTTGGGCTATTCTGTACTCGTCCAAACCTCCGCTGACTATGATTTTGCAATCTGTAAAGCCTGCCTCGTCTAGGAGCTCCCTTGCTACCTTTGAAAGTTTAACGACGTCTCCGCTATCTAGCCTAATTCCTTTTAGCTTTACTCCAAGCTCCTTTGCAACTCTTATCGCCCTTTTTACTCCCTCTACCGTATCGTAGGTATCAACTAGTAGGACTGCTTTTTCCGGAAATGCTTTAAGGTAAGCCCTGAACGCCTCTTCCTCACTGTTAAAGGCCATTATGAAAGAGTGGGCTACAGTCCCAATTACTGGAATTCCAAAGAGTTTGCCGGCTAGAACGTTGGACGTTCCGTCAAATCCTGCTAAGTAGGTTGAATATGCAACCTTGATTCCTGCATCTACTCCGTGGGTTCTCCTTAGTGAAAAGTCTGCTAACTTCCTTCCACCTGAAACTGTATATACCCTTGCAGCTTTGGAAGCTATTAGTGAAGAGATATGAACTTGGTTCATTAGAGTTGTTTCTAATAGCTGAGCTTGGTATATAGGGGCTTCAACCCTTATGACTGGCTCATTCTGGAAGAATATTTCTCCCTCTTTCATTGAGTAGATTTTCCCGGTAAACCTGAAACCTTTTAGGAAGTCAAGGAAGTCATCAGGGAAAATCTTTAAGGAGTAGATGTAGTCTATATCTTCATTTGAAAAGTGGAGGTTTTCTACAAATTCAACAACCCAAGGAAGACCTGCAAAAATAAGGTAGTTCCTGTTTTTTGGGAGCTCCCTCGTAAAGAGCTCAAAGGAGGCTTCTTCCGTTTTTCCATTTTTAAAGTAAGCGTAAAGCATTGTTATTTCGTACAGGTCTGTTAGTAGAGGGGATATACCCATTACCTGCTCCTTTCAACTCCGATTTTGGGACAAAGCTCGTTTACAGGGCACTGGGAGCACTTTGGAGATGTTGGGTGACATATGGTTTGACCTAAGGCTACTAAGAGCTTATTAATCTCCTTCCAGAGTTCCTTTGGTAATTTCTTCCTTAGAGCCATTTCCGTTTCTTCAGGGGTTTTCGTCTTAACGTAGCCGAGCCTGTTTGTTATCCTGTGAACGTGGGTATCAACACATATTCCGTCTTTACCGTAGGCTTCAGTTATTACAAGGTTTGCAGTTTTCCTTCCAACTCCCGGTAGTTTTAGGAGCTCCTCAAGGGAGTCTGGAACCTTTCCTTTGTAGTTTTCAACGAGGATTCTCGCTATCTCTTTTAACTGTTTAGCCTTTCTTTTGTAAAAACCTACCGGGTATATCAGGGAAGCTATTTCCTTCTCTTTCAACTTTAGGAGTTTCTCCGGAGTGTCTGCAACCTGAAAAAGTCTGTTGGCTGCCTTTGCCGTTACTTCGTCCTTCGTCCTTAAACTCAAAACAGTTGCTACGAGTATTTTAAAAGGGTCACTACCACTTTCTGCCATAAAGCTTACTACCGGTGGGTTCCACTTTTTGTACTCTTTCTTTATTCTGTTTAAGATTTCTTTTATTCTCTTATTATCTTCCATTAAAGAGCTCCCTAACGGACTTTTCAAGTCTGAACAGTTTACCAATTAAAGGTTTAAATTCCTTCAAAGGTACCATGTTGGGACCGTCTGAAAGGGCTTTATCCGGTTCTGGATGGGTTTCAAAGAATAGACCATCTACACCAACTGAAACTGCTGCCCGTGAAAGGTAAGGAACGAACTCCCTATCTCCTCCGCTCACCCTTCCAAGACCGCCGGGCTTTTGGACTGAGTGGGTTGCGTCAAATATAACCCTGTCTGAAAACTCCTTCATTATTGGAATTGAGCGAAAGTCAACGACAAGGTTATTGTACCCGAAGGTGGTTCCCCTCTCAGTAGTCCAGACCTCTTTTCCCCCGCTCTTTCTGACTTTTTCTACTGCGTTTTCCATGTCCCAGGGAGCCATAAACTGGCCCTTTTTAATGTTCACCGTCTTACCGGTTCTTGCTGCAGCTACTAAAAGGTCCGTCTGTCGGCACAGGAAAGCTGGAATTTGAATGACGTCAACGACTTCTGCAACCTCTTCTGCCTGCCAAGGCTCATGTATGTCTGTTGTTACTGGAAGGGAGAACTTCTCTTTAACCTCTCTTAGGATTTCAAGCCCCTTTTCTATCCCTGGTCCCCTGTAAGAGGAGAGGGAGCTCCTATTAGCCTTATCAAAGGAGGCTTTAAAAATGAAGGTGTGCTCGGGATGAGCGGACTGGAGCTTCTTAGCAGCTTTAGCCACCTTAAAGACCGTTTCTCTATCTTCAATGACGCAAGGCCCTGCTATTACTATCACTTTTCCTCCATTCCTGCAGCCTGCTTTAGCTTTTTAACCTCTTCGGGAGTTAATTCCCTGTAGTGGCCTTTTGGAAGGTTCCCCAGTTTAACTGGCCCTACTGCAACCCTCTTTAACTTTAAAACTCCATGGTCAAACCTGTCAAAGAAGCGCCTTACCACTCTGTTCTTTCCCTGGTCTATTGTTATCTGAACGTAAGTGTTCCTTCCCGTTTTGCTGGGGTGAAGGAGCTTAACGTCAATGGGTTTGATGAAGAACTTCTTTCCCTTATCGTCAACTAAGAGAGCCCCCTTCCTCATCCTCTCTATTTCTGCAGGCTTTACCTTTCCCTTGACCTTCGCTATGTAGGTTTTCGGGACGTGGTAGCGGGGGTGGGCAAGCCTGTCTGCAAGCTCACCGTCATTTGTCATTATCAAGAGGCCTTCGGTGTTGTAGTCTAACCTTCCAACTGGGAATAGGCGAACAGGGTAGTGTCTAAAGTAGTCGGCGACGATTGGCCTTTTATCGCCGGGAGCCCTCTCCATAGCAGTTAATACTCCCTGTGGCTTGTTAAAGGCTATATAAACAAACTTCTTCGGGAGCCTTACTCTTTCTCCGTCAACCTTTACTACGTCCTTTTTGGGGTCAACTTCAACTGCAGGGGAATCAACTATTTCCCCGTTTACCTCAACCCTTCCCTGTTTTATGAGTTCCTCTACCTTTCTCCTTGCTCCAAGTCCTGCGTATGCTAAAAACTTGTTAAGCCTCATTTTTATCCTCCTGATAAAATCTTAATTTAAACCTCATGTTATTTGGAGTTAACCATGGATGAAGAGTTTCTCCTTTCAAAGATAGACTATTCCGTCTTGAAGGCTACGGTTGTAAGGGCAAAAGTCCTTGAAGCTGCTGAAGATACTAAGAGGTACGGTTTTGCAACTCTGTGCGTTTTCCCAAAACACGTTTCAACGGCAAGGTTAGTCCTTCCGAAGGAGAAGGTCTGTGCCGTTATAGGTTTTCCCCTGTCTACAGTCCCCACCGAACTTAAGCTGAGTGAAGTTTCTTACGTTTTAAATCAGGGAGCAGGGGAACTTGACGTTGTAGTTGACCTTGGTGCCGTTAAAGAGGGGGACTGGGCCTCTATAGAGAGGGAGCTCTTAGAAATTAGAAATGAAGCTTCGGATGCAGTTTTAAAACTTATACTGGAGTGCTGCTACTTAACGGAGGAAGAGAAGAGGACTCTCTGCCGCCTTGCCTCTGACTGTGGCTGGGATTTCGTTAAGACTTCTACAGGTTACGGTTCCTATGGAGCAACTATAATCGACGTTGAGAATTTAAAGGACTGGTGTGGAAAGGGGGTAAAGGTTAAGGCTGCAGGGGGAATAAGGACTTTAGAGGAGGTTAAGCGATTCCTAAATGCAGGGGCAGATAGGATAGGTACTAGCAGTGGGGTTGAGATTGCAAGGAGTCTGTTGCACGGTAGGGAAGTTTAACGCCTTCCACGTTGGCCATAGGAAGTTAATTGAAGAGGCAAGGAAGAGGTGTGGTAACGTAAAGGTAATCTCAATAAGGGGGAAGGGAATTGAGCTCCTTTCAGATAGGGAGAGGAGAGAGATAATTAGGGACTTAGGAGTTGAGGTTATTGATATTCCATTTTCCAAAGTAAAAGACCTCTCCCCGGAGGAGTTCTTTAAGCTCTTAAAGGACTTTGGCTGTTCAAAGCTTATCGTTGGTAAGGACTGGAGGTTTGGAAGGGGAAGGAGCGCTGGGGTAAAGGAGGCCTTAAGGCTGGGGAGGGAGTTTGGAATAGAGGTTATCCCTGTTGATACGGTTGAGTTCAACGGGGGGAAGGTAGGAACGAGCAGGATTTTTGACCTCCTTTTACAAGGGAATGTTGAGGAAGCTAATGAGCTCCTCGGTTTTCCCTTCTTCGTTATTGGAAAGGTTGTAGAGGGGAGGAAGTTGGGAAGGAAGATTGGCTTTCCTACGCTTAACGTTGACGTAGGGAGGGAGCTCCCCCTTAAAAGGGGTGTTTACGTAGTTAGATTGAGCTTTGACGGTAAAAGCTTTTACGGCGTTGCAAACTATGGGGTGAGGCCGACTTTTGGCACCTTAGAGCCCCTCTTAGAAGTTCACGTTCCTGAAGAGAACCTTCCTTCCCTTTACGGTAAAGAGGTAAGAGTTGAGTTTTTGAAGTTCTTAAGGCCTGAAATTTCCTTCAGTAGCGTTGAAGAGCTCGGCAAACAGATTAAATTAGACGTTAGAAAACTTAAAAGATTTTTGGAGGAGAGAGTTGGAAAGTAACGGTAAGAAGTTTAAGTCAGGTTACGTTGCGATTCTTGGAAGGCCGAACGTTGGGAAATCTACCCTCTTAAACAGCCTTCTGGGGACAAAAGTTGCCATAGTTACAGATAAGCCTCAAACGACCCGCCACAGGATTATAGGCGTAAAGCACATGGAGGACGCTCAGATAGTTTTCCTTGATACTCCGGGAATTCACAAGGAGAAGTTTGAACTTAACAAGTACATGAACGAGATTGCCTTTAGCGTTATTCCCGATGCAGACGTTATCCTCTTCCTCATTGACGCAAGGGAAGGTCTTACTGAGGCAGACAGGAAAATTCTTGAGAGGATCGGTCAGGAGAAGAGGAAGGATACGAAGGTTATCGTTGTTATAAACAAGATAGACGGGGTTAAGAAGGAGGAGCTCCTACCCCTCATAGATCAGATCAGTAAGGAATTTCCCTTTGTTGATGAGATTGTTCCGATTTCTGCCACCAGGGGAACGAACCTAGATAGGCTCCTTGACCTGATAGTTAAGTATCTACCTGAAGGCCCGAAGTACTACGAAGAGCACATGGTTACCGACCAACCGCTGGAGCAGTTCATAGCGGAGATAATCAGGGAAAAGATTATGCTCTTAACGAGAGAGGAAGTCCCCCACGCTACAACTGTTCAGGTTGTAAACATTCAGCCTGGAGACAAAAATCCCGATATGCTTGTAATTGATGCAGACATAATAGTTGAGAAGGACTCTCAGAAGGCGATAATAATAGGAAAGGGCGGTCAGAGGCTGAAGAAAATAGGTCAGCTTGCCCGTGAGGAACTTGAGCAACTCTTAGGTAAGAGGATTTACTTGAGGCTTTGGGTTAAAGTTAAGGAGGACTGGAGGAGTAGGCCTGAACAGCTTAGGGGTCTTGGCTACTCGTACTAAAGGGGTGTATAGATGAATAGAGAGTTAAAAGCTTTCCTTATCTACGCTTACATCTACATCTTTATCTACATGTTGAACAGTCTACTTCTCTGGCTCTTTATGAAGTTTAACCTTCCTCCCCTTTTAGGTACTTTCCTGCAGGCCTTAATTATGATTTCAGGTCTTTACTTTTCCTACATTAAGATTATTTCTAAGTACTTTGGAGTTGAGGATAGGAGGAGGCTCACTATAGGTTGGCTTTGGCAGTTTGTTCCCTTTGTCTTAATAGCCTTCTTCCTCCTTTTCTTTTCATTTTACCTGTTTAAGTACCCGTCCCTCGCTATTTTTATCTACCTAAACCTCTCCTTAGTTGCTCTCTACTTTACTTTCAAGTACTCACTTAAGAAAGTGGTTGGAGAAGGCTAATGGGGAAATACCTTCAGGGAGCCGCCTTTTACCTTTTCGTCTACTTTATTCTTGGCCTTATAAATAGTGGAATAATGTACTTTGCCACAAAGTTCCTACACGTTATTCCGGTTATAACTATCTCTTTTTTAATGTTCTTAACGGTTTTCGTTCTATTCTTTGCATTTAAAAAATCACTTGAGCTCTTCATTTTAGAGGATATTAAATCAGTTCCCCAGTGGAAGGTAGTTATCAGCTGGCTATTCCACTTTATCCTCTTCGTTTCTGTAGCCTCTTTAGTAGAGCTGAAGGTTCTTCCAACCCTTGGAAATCCAAAACTGATTAAAGTTGCTACTGTTTTTTCAAACCTTGTTATCTTCTTTGTCTTCTACTGGCTGGTAGTTAAGGCTTTTATTGAGAAGAAAGGAGGAGATCTTGAGGCTTGATAAGCTCCTTGCCGAGGCAGGTTTTGGAACCCGCTCTCAGGTTAAGAGGTTAATAAGGAAGGGGCACGTTACAGTTAACGGCGAAGTGGTGAAAGACCCTGCCTACCAGGTTGACCCGGAAAGGGATGAAGTTTTAGTTGATGGCGAGCCTGCTATCTACGAAAGGGATTACTACCTTATTCTCAATAAACCTGAAGGCTACGTTACCTCAACCAAGGATAGGGAACTTACGGTTATGGAGCTCGTTAGCGATATTCCCCGATTTGAAAAGCTCTTTCCGGTTGGCAGGCTTGATAAGGACGCAGAGGGCCTCCTTCTAATGACTACCGACGGGGAGCTTGCCCACAGGCTTACCCATCCAAAGTGGAAAGTTCCAAAGACCTACGAGGTAGTTGTTGAGGGAAGGTTAAGTGAGGAGGAAATTGAACCTTTGAGGAAGGGGGTTGAGCTTAAGGAATTTAAGGCTCAACCTGCAGTCGTTGAGATTTTGGAGGTCGGTGAAGAGGAGTCTAGGGCAAGGATAACGATAAAAGAGGGGAAGTACCATCAGGTTAAGAGGATGTTTGCCGCAATCGGCCATCCAGTTAAGGCTTTAAAGAGGGTTAAGTTCGGGAGTTTAGAGCTTGGGGAGCTCCCTCCGGGAGAGTACCGCCACCTTACAGATGAGGAGGTTGATAGGTTAAGGAGGGAAGTAAAGCTTCCCCCTAAGAGGAGTTAACAATCCTTAGGAAGTTTTCAAGGAGCTTCAGCCCAACCCTCTGGCTCTTTTCCGGGTGGAACTGGACTCCAAAGACGTTATCCTTCTCAACAGAGGATGTAAAGTAGATTCCGTAGTCCGTTTCTGTAAGAGTAGTTTCTCTTTCCTCTGGCTTAACGTAGTATGAGTGGACGAAGTAGAAGAAGTCCCCTTCCTTGATGCCCTTTAGTAGGGAGCTCTCCTTTCTCCTGTAGACCTGGTTCCACCCCATGTGGGGGATTTTGTATTCCTTTGGAAGTTCAAACTTAACAACTTCTCCCTTAATGAAACCAAAGCCTTCGTTCTCCCCAAACTCGTAGCTCTTTTCAAAGAGGAGCTGGAGGCCTAAACATATTCCAAGGAGAGGTTTTCCCCTTTCAACCTCTTTAACTATTGCCTCCCATAAACCTTTACCTTTTAAGTTCTTCACAGCGTCCTTAAAGGCTCCAACGCCGGGGAGAACTATACCTGAAGCCTCTTTTAAGTCTTGAGCTCTATCTGAAACCTTTACCTTTGCTCCAACGTGTTCAAGGGCTTTACTAACGCTCCTCAGGTTTCCCATTCCGTAGTCAACTACTACAATCACTTTATCCCTCCTGGCATTGAACCGAGGAAGTACTTAATGTCCTCATCTCCAAATAGGACACCGGCTCCAATGTAGAAACCTCTCCACTTGTGGTAGAGGAGCTCGTCTCCTCCTCCGTAGATAAACCAGTTCTTCTTAAAGAAGTACTTGGCTCCGATCCTTAAGTGGGGAGGAATGTCATCTCCGTCTGAGTCTTTCCTACCTGTATCCCAAATGTCTGACATAAAGGTTAGTTTATCGTTAAAGATGTAGTCAAGACCAAATCCTCCTGTACTTTCCTTGAGACCTCCCCTTAGGACGAAGGAGCTCCCCGGATGGAGCCAGTTATCCTTAAATACCCTTGCGTACTGGAGTGTGAACTCCGTTCTGTAGTCTGTCTCAATCTCTTCCTTGCGGTAAGGATGGCCTGAGGTCTCTATGTAGTACTTCTTCCTCTCAACCTTACCCTGAGAGTCTCCGACGACTTCAATAAGATAGTAGTGGTCCTGGGAGGGGACAATCTGGAGTGAAAAGATTCCCCTTCCTTCTCCGTTTCTGGTGTTTACGTCTCCTCTAAAGCCTATGTAGGTTTTTGTCTTTTCAATCTTCTCAGAGAGTTTACCCAGCGTATCGGCAGTCTTTGTTAGGCTGGCGTAGAGTTTCTCATCGTTAAAGAGCTTTCCCACTGTACCTTTACCTTCGTTAACCTTTGAGAGGAGCTCTTTAAGCTCCCTTGTCGTCTCCTCTATGTTAGTAAGTGTTTCCTCAATTTTTTTGCTGTTTTCCTCGTTTAGGAGTTCCTTTAACCTCAAGCTCATCTCATCTAAGTTTTTGGCTATTTGGGGAGCTCTCTCAGAGGCTTCTCTCAAGTTTACTACTAACTTCCTAATATCTCCTCTGTTTTCGTAGGTTATCTCAGAGAGCTGTTCTGTTAGCTGGTTTACGTTCTCAACTACTTGGGGTAAATCCTCCCTTAAGCTCTCAGTTAAGGCCATAGTATTTTCAAGAACTTTCCTTATACTTTCCTTGTTTTCTGAAACAAGGTCACTGAACTGATTAACTGCTCTGTTAACACTGTCAGTTAACTTAGCTACTTTATCCATAATAACTGCAAGTCTGTTCCTTCCATCTGGAGTTATTAGAGCCTGATTGAACTTTGTTAGAAGTTGATTTAACGAGCTTAAGACTTCGTCGGTTGAGGCGGGAATCTGGGTGTTCTTAATTTCTGATCCGGGGGGTAGGGGAGGGGCCGGAGGTCTTCCCGGGTCAATCTCAACGTACTTTTCTCCCATCAGTCCCATAGTTTCAATCTTCGCAACTGCATTTCTGTAGAGCTTTACAGGTTTCGTAAGGGTTATCCTAACAACGGCCTTACCGTCCTTAACCTCAACAGAAGTTACCTTACCTACGGTGACTCCTGCAACCCTAACGGGAGCGTCCTTCTCAAGGCCTGCTGCATTTTTGAACGTTATGGTGTAGAAGTAGTTCTTTATTCCCCTCTTAAACTTCATAGGCTCTACGGTTGTAGCTATAACTCCTAGGCCTATCAAACTTGCAACTACGAAGGCTCCTACTTTTGCCTCTAAACTGAGCTTACCCATTTTTCTGCTCCAGAACTTCAGTTATTGGCCCTTCAGGTTCCCCGTTTATAAACTGTTTAACTACAGGATTTTGGCTCCTCTTTATCTCCTCAGGAGTACCTATTTCAACTATTTTTCCCTTAAAGAGGATTGCAATCCTATCTGCTATCCTAAAGGCACTGTTTACATCGTGGCTTACAACGACACAGGTCTTCTTAAACTCTTTCCTTAACCTCAAAATCAGCCTATCAAGGATTGCAGTCATAACAGGGTCTAGACCGCTTGTCGGCTCGTCAAAGAGGATACACTTTGGGTTCATACACAGGGCTCTTGCAACGGCGACCCTCTTCCTCATTCCTCCCGAAAGTTCACTCGGGTATAGATCTTCAGTTCCAGATAGACCCAAGAGAGAAAGGTAGTGGCGGGCTTTTTCCCTTGCTAATTTCTCCTTAACTCCCTTTTTCTCAATTAGGTAGAATGCCACGTTGTACCAGACTGGGTATGAGTCAAATAGGGCTCCACTCTGAAAGACGTAGGTTAAGGTTTCCCTGAACTTCTCCTTTTCCTCTTCATCCTTCAGGTTAAGGACGTCTTTCCCGTAAACGAGAATCCTTCCCTCATCGGGTTTTATCAGTCCTGCAATCTGCTTTAAAAGGACGCTCTTTCCGGTTCCTGAAGGTCCCATTATTACGAAAATCTCTTCATCGTAGACTGTAAAGGAGACTCCATCGTGAACTTTTTTAGTTCCAAAGCTCTTCTTTAGGTTCTCAACAACTATTGCCTTCTCTCTCATAGGTTAAAGAGCCTCAAGATATAAGTTATCAAGTAGTCAAAGATTAGTATTGCTATTGAGGAGCTTACTACAGCTTTAGTTGTAGATTCTCCAACTCCCTTGGCTCCTCCCCTCGTGTAGTAGCCGTAGAGACAGCTTATCGTTGCAACCAGAAAGCCAAACACTGCTGCCTTTATTAGACCGTGGTAGACGTCGTTCATATCTGTAAAGTCCTGGGTATACCTGAAGTAGAGGGTTTTGTTAACTCCGAATAGGTACACGCTTACAACGTATCCGCCTATGTACCCTATTATGTCTGAGATAACCGTTAGGAAGACGAGGGATATTACTGAGGTGTAGATCCTTGGAGTTATTAAGAACTTTATCGGGTTAACTGCCATCATCTCAAGGGCATCTATCTGCTCCGTTACCTTCATTGTTCCGATTTCAGCTGCCATTGCAGAGCCTGAGCGGGCTGCCACTAAGAGGGCAGAAAGGACTGGTCCAAGCTCCCTTGCCATTGCTATTGCAACTACCATTCCAATCATGTATTCTGCGTTAAACCGGTGGAAGGCTTTGAAAGTTTCAAGGGCTATAACTCCTCCTGTGAAGAAGGAGGTGATGGCAATAACCGGAAGGGAGTCTGCTCCTATCGTTGCAAGGTAGTAGATGTACCTGTTTAACCTTAAGGGCCTCTTAAATGCAAGGAGTAGTGCCTTAGTTGATAGGATAAACCACCTTCCCCAGAACTCAAAGAAGGAAATTACTCCACTTCCTATTTTCTCAAGAAGTTTTATAATCAACTTGTCTCCTTGACTTTAGAGCTCTTTTTATTCGTTTAACCGGTTTGAATTATACTCCAAAAACCCCAAATTTTCTTAAAATTTCCCATTACCTTTAGCTTTGTTAAAAAGTTCATTGAGAGGTGGTTATGGCTGAAGAGAGGATTTTGGAACAGAGGAAGGAGAAGGTTGAAAAATTAAAGGAGCTTGGCTATGAACCTTACGCCTATAAGTACGAGGTAAACGCTAAGGCTGGGGAGCTCATAGGTAAGTTTGGAAAGGTTAAGGAAGGAGAGGAGAGGGAGAAGGAGGAGCTCCCGAAGGATGAGTTCTCCCTTGCCGGAAGGATTATGTCTATGAGGGTTATGGGTAAGGCTGCCTTCTTCCACATTCAGGATGAGAGCGGAAGGATCCAGTGCTACATAAGGAGGGACGTTGTAGGAGAGGAGTTCTACAATAAAGTGTTTAAGAAGCTAATTGATATTGGAGACATAGTTGGGGTTAAGGGAACCCTCTTTAGAACCAGAACCGGGGAGCTCACTCTAGAAGTTAAGGAGATGACCCCCCTTACAAAGTCCTTAAGGCCTCTACCTGAGAAGTGGCACGGCCTAAAGGACACAGAGAAGCGCTACCGCCAGCGCTACCTTGACTTGATAGTTAACCCTGAAGTTAGGGAAGTATTCAGGACAAGGACTAAGGTAATTAAGGCCGTAAGGGAGTTCCTTGACAACAGGGGATTTCTGGAGGTTGAGACTCCTGTTCTCCAGCCTATTGCCTCAGGTGCAGCTGCAAGGCCTTTCATAACCCACTACAACGCCCTTGACATTGACGTTTACCTGAGGATTGCTCCGGAGCTCTACCTTAAGAGGTTAATCGTCGGCGGTTTTGAGAGGGTCTATGAGCTTGGTAAGAACTTCAGGAATGAGGGTATAAGTACCCGCCACAACCCTGAGTTCACTATGGTTGAGTGGTACATGGCCTACGCAGACTACTACGACCTTATGGAGATGACTGAAGAGCTCTTTGAGTTCCTCCTTGAAAGGCTGTACGGGAAAGGCGTTAAGGAGATTGAGTACCAGGGAACAAAGATCTCCTTTGAGAGGCCCTTCAGGAGGATTTCATACCTTGGGGAGCTCTCAAAGAAGACGGGTTTAACTGAAGAGGAGCTCCTCCATGATGAGGAGAAGGTCCTTCAAAAGGCGAAAGAGGTCGGAATAGAGAGGGCAGAGGAGCTCAGTCACTTTAAGAGGGTTCAGGAGCTCTTTGAAAAGCTGGTTGAGCCTGAGCTAATTCAGCCTACCTTCGTAATTGACTTTCCTAAGGCAATCTCTCCCCTTGCAAAGGAGAAGAGGGATAACCCTGAACTCGTTGAGAGGTTTGAGCTCTTTATCTACGGCAGAGAAGTTGCCAACGCCTACACGGAGCTTAATAACCCTAAGGAGCAGGAGGAGAGGTTTAAGCAGCAGCTTGAGGAAAAGGCTAAGGGAGACGAGGAGGCTATGGAGTACGATGCAGACTTCATAACTGCCCTTGAACACGGAATGCCTCCGACTGCAGGTGAAGGTATAGGAATTGACAGGCTTGTGATGCTCTTTACGGATAAGGATTCAATTAGAGAAGTTCTCCTCTTCCCACAGCTAAGGCCAGAAAGGAAGTGTGGAGAGGAAATCTGCGAGGTAGAGTAGGTTGTTTAGCCCCCTTCTAAGGTGGCTTGCTTTTAGGACTGTGAAGGCAAAGGGGTATTCCTCCTTTGCCTTTTTTATAGCCGTTCTTGGAGTTGTCATTGGAGTTGCTGCTCTAATAGTTGTTAACTCTGTAATGACAGGATTTCAGGATGCTATAAAGGAGAGGCTCCTCTCTGCAAACGCAGACGTGATTGTCCTTAAAAGGGGAAGTAAGCCCTTTTATAAGTATAAGTACGCCCTTAGGAAGATTGAGGAGATTCCCCACGTTGTAGGTGCAGAGCCCTTTATATACGTTCCTGTAATGGCGGTAGGTTCGTCCTCCGTAGCGTCTTCAAGTGCTTCAATTAGGGGATGCTATCCAGAACTTGAGCCAAGCGTAACTTCAATCCCTAATAGAATGGTTTTAGGAGACTGGGAGATCTTTAAAAGGGCAGAGAACGGAGTAGTTGTAGGGAGGATCCTTGCAGATACTCTGGGCGTAACTGTTGGAGACACTATAAAGGTAATATCCCCACTTGGTAAAAAGACCCCGTTTGGAGTTATACCTAGGACCGCTAAGTTTATAGTAGTTGGAATTTTTGAAGTCGGAATGTACCAGTTTGACTCTTCCCTCATCTTAGCCCACGTAGACGACGTCAGAAGGGCTTTCGGAATAGGCAATTCTGTTACAGGGATAATGGTAAATGTGGATAAACTTGAAAACGTCCCATTCGTTAAGGAGAGAATTGAAGAGGTTTTAGGGGAGGAGTACTCTGTTCAGGACTGGATTTCTCTTAATAAGAGCCTCTTTTCAGCCCTTAAGCTTGAGAAGCTTGCAATGTTTTTAATCTTAACCCTTATTGTCCTTGTAGCTTCGTTTAACATATCAAGCCTTTTAATGGTAAACGTGAATAGCAAGGCAAAGGACATAGCTATTTTAAAGGCTATGGGAGCTCTTGACTCTTTTATACTTAGGGTTTTTATACTTCAAGGTCTTTTTATAGGTTTAATTGGAACAATTGTAGGAGAGGTGATAGGAATTTCTGTTTCCTACTTGGGAGAGAAGTACAGGTTAATTCCCCTTCCTCCTGACGTTTACTACATTGACCACCTTCCCTTTAAACTTCACTTCGTAGACTGTCTTACTGCAGCTATAGCTGCTATATTAATAAGCGTCCTTGCGACAATTTACCCCTCTTTAAGGGCAGCGAGGACTCAGCCAGTTAAAGTCTTAAGGATGGGAGAGAGTTAGTTGAAAGGAACAGTAAGGAAGGCAAAAATCAAAGATGCTGAGAGAATTCAGCTTTTAATAAACGAGTACGCTAAGCTGGGCCTTATGCTTCCCCGTTCAATCCAGAGCATCTACGAGAACATTAGGGATTTCTGGGTCTATGAGGAAGAGGGGAAGGTGCTTGGAACCTGTGCTTTAACTATCTTCTGGAGCGATTTGGCAGAGATACGCTCCTTGGCAGTTGACAGGGAACATACTGGAAGGGGAATAGGAACTGCCCTTGTTAAAAAGGCCCTTGAAGAGTCTAAAGAGTTTGGAATTTTTAGGGTCTTCACCCTTACCTATCAGGTTAAGTTCTTTGAGAAGTTAGGCTTTAAGGTCATAGATAAGGAGAAACTCCCCCAGAAAATCTGGAGGGACTGTATAAACTGCGTTAAGTTTCCAAACTGTGATGAAACTGCCATGGAGATCCTTTTACAGGAGGAGAAATGACACCTGAGGAGCAGTTAAAGGTCATAAAGAGGGGAACTGCCGAGATAATAGGAGAGGAGGAGCTCCTAGAGAAGTTAAAGAGCGGAAGGAAGTTAAGGGTTAAGGCTGGGTTTGACCCTACCGCCCCAGACCTTCACCTTGGCCATACAGTATTGCTGTGGAAGTTAAGGGACTTTCAGGAACTCGGCCATGAAGTTTACTTCCTGATAGGCGACTTTACTGCGATGATTGGAGATCCCACCGGTAAGAGTGAGACCCGCCCGCCCCTTACTAGGGAGGAAGTTTTAAAGAACGCTGAAACCTATGCCCAGCAGGTCTTCAAAATTCTAGACCCGGAAAAGACGGTAGTTGTCTTTAACAGTGAGTGGCTCGGGAGTATGACTGCCGCTGACCTCATTAAGCTTTCATCAAAATACACAGTTGCAAGGATGCTTGAGAGGGACGACTTTGAAAAGAGGTTTAAGGAAGGCCGTCCAATTCACATTCACGAGTTCATCTACCCTCTCCTTCAAGGTTACGACTCTGTTGTCTTGAAGGCTGACGTTGAGCTTGGAGGAACAGACCAGAAGTTTAACCTCCTAATGGGAAGGCATCTTCAGAGGGAGTACGGTTTAGAGGAGCAGGCCTGTATAATGATGCCTATCTTAGAGGGACTTGACGGCGTTCAGAAGATGAGCAAGAGTCTCGGGAACTACATAGGCATCTTAGAGCCTCCTGAAGAGCAGTTTGGAAAGGTTATGAGGATTTCAGACGACCTCATGTGGCGCTACTACAGGCTTGTGACCAGGGTTCCTGAAGAGGAAATAGAGGAGATGGAGAGGGCAGTTAAGGAGGGCCGTCTCCACCCGATGGAGGCCAAAAAGCGCCTTGCTGAAACGATAGTTAAGACCTTCCACGGGGAAGAGGCTGCAAAGAGGGCAAGGGAGCACTTTGAAAGGGTCTTTTCAAGGAGGGAGCTCCCTGAGAATATCCCTGAACCTGAGATTACAGTTCCTGAAAACCCCGTTTGGCTTCCCCGCCTCTTAAAGGAGGCAGGCCTTGTTAAATCAACGAGTGAAGGAAGGAGGCAGATAAGGGGAGGAGGAGTAAGGGTAGATGGAGAGAAAGTCTTAGACGAGAACGCAAAAATAGACGTTTTAAGTAAAGAGATTATCCTTCAAGTGGGTAAGAGGCGTTTTGCAAGGGTAAAGCCGGAGAAGGTTAAGGTTGAAAAGTAGTTGTTTTAACTCTATCTTTTAAGGGGCACGGGGCGTGGCGCAGCCTGGTTAGCGCGCTTGGTTCGGGACCAAGAGGTCGGGGGTTCAAATCCCCCCGCCCCGACCATTTAACCCCGGGGTAGAGATTTGAACAAGATCCTCGTATTTCAGACAGCCTTCCTCGGAGACCTCATTCTAACTTCTCCCCTGATTAAATCGGTAAAAAGGAGCTTTCCGGGTTTTCAAGTTCACTTGGTTGTTAGAAAGGGCTTTGAGGGAGTTTTTGAGGACTTCTGGGCTGTTGATAGAGTAATTTCCTTTGACAAGAAGGGATTCTGGAGGTTCTCAAAACAGCTCAGAAATGAAAATTACTCCCTTGCCGTATCACCTCACCGATCCCATAGAACAAGTCTAATCCTCTTTCTATCTGGAATTCCAAGGAGAATAGGTTATGACAGGGCAGGCTTTTCATTCCTCTACACAGACAAAGTTAAGCACGAGTTTAAAAAGGGGCTTCACGAGGTAGAGAGGCTCTTGGGACTCCTTGAGCCTTTAGAGAGGGATTTCTCATTAGTTTACGATAGGGAGGTGGAAATTCCCCTCACTATTTCAACTTATGAAAGAACTCTTTCAAAGTTTTCATTAAAAGAGGGTGAATATGCAGTAATAGCTCCCGGTTCTGTTTGGCCTACAAAGGCTTGGCTCCCTGAGTACTATGCAGAGGTAGGAAATTACCTACTAAAAAAGGGTTTAAAAGTTGTAATAGTTGGTTCAAAGTCTGATGAAGTTTACTGCAGTAGAGTTTTTGAGCTAATGGGGGGGAGAGGGATTAACCTCTGCTCTAAAACCTCTTTAAAGGAGTTCTTTTCCCTTATAAAGGGAGCTAAACTCCTAGTTTCAAACGACTCTTCTCCCGTTCACGTTGCTTCGGCCTTCAACACTCCCGTTGTTGAAGTTTACGGAGCTACAGTTCCCGACTTTGGATTCTTTCCCTACGGTAGGGGAAAATTTGTTGAACTTAAGGGACTTAAATGTAGGCCCTGCGGCCTTCATGGAGGGAAGAAGTGTCCCGAGGGACACTTTAAGTGTATGGTTGACCTAAAGCCGGAAAAAGTTATTGAGGTTGTTGAGGAGCTCCTCAATTGCTGATAATATTCACTTAAACTTTTTAACCCTACCTAATAGAAGGAGGCAGGTAAATGAACATTAAGGTCACCCCCCTTGATACTATGCCTGTTTACGCTCAGGAGATTGAGATCGTTGAGAGGAAGGGTCTTGGACATCCCGATACAATCTGTGATGCTTTGGCCGAAAAGCTCTCTGCTGAGCTGTGTAAGTTCTACTATGAGAAGTTCGGTTTTGTTCTTCACCACAACGTTGATAAGAACCTCTTAGTCGGCGGTAGTGCACTTCCAAAGTTTGGCGGAGGGGAAGTAAAGGAGCCTATAGAGATTTTCCTTTCTGGTAGAGCTATTAAGGAGTATAAGGGAGTAGAGATTCCCGTTGATGAGATTGCAGTTGAAAGTGCAAAGGAGTGGTTAAGGGAGAACATCCATGCAATAGACCCTGAAAATCACGTGAGGATTCATACATACATTAGACCCGGTTCTGTTGACCTTGTAGATATCTACATGAGGCAGCTTAAGGAGGGAGTTTCCCTTTCAAACGATACTTCCTTTGGAGTTGGATACGCTCCCTTTGACGACCTTGAGAACGTTGTCTACCACATTGAAAAGAGGTTAAACGATAAGGAATTAAAGAAGATCCACCCTGAGATTGGCGAAGATATTAAAGTAATGGGCGTAAGGGTTGGAGAGAAAATCAAGGTTACAGTTGCCTGTGCCTTCGTTGATAGGTTTGTTAAGGACGTTAATGACTATGCCCAGAAGAGGGAGAACGTTAAGAAGATAGCTACTGAAGTTGCAAAGAAGTTTACAGACCGTGAAGTTGAGGTTGAAGTTAACACAGGTGACGACCTAGAAAGGGGTAACGTTTACATAACCGTTACTGGGACGAGCGCCGAAGCCGGAGACGACGGAGAAGTCGGAAGGGGTAACAGGGTTAACGGTCTAATTACCCCATATAGACCTATGAGCCTTGAGGCAGCTGCAGGAAAGAACCCAATTACCCACGTCGGAAAGCTCTATAACATAACTTCAAACGAAATCGCCAGGAAGGTTGTTGAGGAAATCCCTGAGATTGAAGAGGCTTACGTTTACATGGTGAGCCAGATCGGAAAGCCTGTAAACCAGCCTCTAGCCGTTGATGTGAAGGTTAGGAGCTCTGAGCCTACAGAGGCCTTCCAGCCAAAAGTTGAAGTTATAGTTAGAGATTGCCTTGCAGATATGAAGAACACCTGGAAGAAGCTAGTTAGCGGAGAGGTTACAGTTTACTAATTAGGGGGAATTCCCTTCCCCCTTTAATCTATCTATCCGCCATTGTGAATATCTCTCCTTTAAACGATTCAAAGGTGTAATGGTCTCCTACCTTTTTAAACCTTTTGGGAAGAAGGGGAACCTTTCCGTAACCTCCGAGGCCGTCAACTGCGTAGTAAGGAATTGCCAGTGGAGAGATTCTCCTAAAGAGCTCCCTCAAAATCTCAAGTCCCTTCGTTATTGTTGTTGAAAAGTGCATTACTCCCTTTACCGGATCGCAGTGGAACAGGTAGTAGGGGCGAACCTTTATCTTCTGGAGGCCTCTAAAGAGCCTTTCTAGAGTATCTGCCGAATCGTTTACTCCCTTTAAGAGGACTGTTTGGTTGTTTACCGGAGCGGAGCTCTTTAAGAGAGCCCTGCAGGCTTCCTTAGCTTCAGGAGTTATTTCGTCTGGGTGGTTAAAGTGGGTGTTTATCCACACCTTTTCAGCCTTCTCAATTAAGCCTAACAGTTCTTCCCTTAAAACCTTTTCAGGGTCAACGACTGGCAATCTGGTTCCTATCCTAACTACTTCAACGGTTTCAATCCTTTTCAGCCCGATGAGTAGCCTTTCCAGCTTCTCTACAGGGAGGGAAAGGGGTTCCCCTCCAGAGATTAAAACGTCCCTTACTTTCGGATTTCCCTTTATATATTCAATGGCTCTGTCTATCTCCCTGTCTTCTATTACGAAGGGTTTTAACTTCCAGTTCCTCTTCCTCATACAGTAGCGGCAGAGAACGGGACACTGATTCGTTGTAACTATTAAAACCCTGTCTGGATACCTGTGGGTTAGGAAGGGGGTCTTTTTGTCTCCCTCCTCGTTTAGAGGGTCATCCTGTCCGAACTTCTGAACCTCAGGGTCAACTTCCTCTAGAGATGGAAGGAGCATTTTCCTTACAGCATCGCTTCTTGAGGCAACCTTTAAGTAGTAAAGACTAGAGGAAAAAGGGTAAACTTTAGTTACCTCTTTAAAAGCTTCTTCCTCTTCTTTGCTTAGCCGGATAACCTCCTTTACTCTATCAAGGTCCTTTATTATCAACTGAAACTCCAGCCGCAGGCATCAAGCTCCTTGTAGATTGAGTCCCTCTGGCCGAAGCGGACGAACTTTACAGTATCTCCTTCAAGCTTTAGGTAGATAGCCCTGTACTCCCCGTAGGGAGATGTAACCCTTATTCTGTATATGTCGTGCTTTGCATCTCTCTTTAAGAGCCTTGAGGTTGATTCAATCCTTTCAAGGGCGGAAATAAAGCTGTTAAAGAGGAAGGGGCGAACAGAGACTTCCTTTACCATGTCTTTTCTGAACCTTTTAGAAAACAGAACTTTTACTTTATTCTTTCCGGTTACAAGTTCAGATACGGAGTTTAGAGCTACTTCAATGAAGAGTTCTACCTTAGGTTTAGGAACTTCCTGGGCTTTCAAAGTCTCTATTTGGCTTTCCTTCTCCTTGAGTTCTCCCTTAAGCTTTGAAACTTCCTCCTGAAGGTTTTTTATCCTTTTCTTAAACTGGTCTATTTGCTTTAGTTCCTCTTCCTTCCTCTTAAGCTCTCTCTCTCTGTTCCTGTAAGCCTCAAGCTTATCTCGGAGGACCGCAATCTCGCTAAAGAGCTCCTTAATCTTCCTATCCTTTCCCTTTAACTTCTCGGTTAGGTTCTTTATCTTTGAGATGAGCTCTTCCCTCGTTTCAGTCTTTTGAGCTTTCCTCCTCTTCTGGGTAATGGTGGAGCTCTTCTGCATCTCCTTTTCTGCCCTGAGGAAAAACTCCTCTATATCCCTAAATCCCTTTTCCATTGTAATCTCCCCTAAGTTTGATAAACTCAACTCCATGACACTACAGATAGAAAATTTAGGTCATTCAACTTTCTCGGTAAAGATTGGCGGTTTGGAAGTCTTAATCGATCCGTTCCTTACCTTTTCTGCAGGAGGTATAAAGAGGTTAGTTCCTCCCTCAAAAGAGCCTGAAGAGCTCTCCCCTGATGTCGTTCTCATCTCCCACGCCCACTACGACCACCTTGACCTTAAAACTATCAGGCGGTTAGGTGGTAAGTTCCCCATAGTTACACCTGAAAAGTGCGGTAAGGTCATAAAGAGCGAAAGGGTTGTTGAGCTTAAGGACTTTGAAACTTTTACCTATAAAAACGTAAAAATAACGAAAATTCCGGTATTTCACAACAGGGGGAGAAACCTCTTTTACCCTGATACAGGCGTTGGAGGTTTTGTCTTTGAAGTAGATTCAGTGAAGTTTCTCTTTGGAGGGGATACGGCCTTTTCTGAGAACCTGTACCAGCTCTGGGCTGAGAAGTTTAAAGGGATAGATTTTGCTCTCCTTCCAATTGGTGGTTTTATGCCTTTCTTTAGGAAATTCCATCAGACTCCTGAAGAGGCCGTAAAGGGGTTTAGGATTTTGAAAGCTAAGTATCTGATTCCTATTCACTTTGGAACTTGGCACGTTATTCCCTACTACGTGAAGGGGGAGAGAGCCCTTGAAAGGCTTCTCAGTTACAGCTTTGTCTGTGGCGTTAGGGATAAGGTTAAGCCAATACTTCCAAACCAGAGTGCTGTTTTTGACATTTAAGTTTGAATGAAATATTATTAATTGGCTATGAGATTTAAGAGCTTAATAGTTGGTATTGTTTTTCTAACGGTCTTTACCTGCAGCTACACGCCAACAGGGTACTCTTTTTCGTTTGAAGACTCTCCGAAAGTTGAACTAATCCTTAGTAAAACTTCTAAAGAGGCTGTATCTAAACAGGAGCTTAGAGAAAGGGGTGAAAGGAGCGCTATTTCCTTTAATTACTCCTTTAGTTTAAAACCGTCTTACCACCTTCCATCTTCACCTCCAAGGGCTTCTCCCTAGATCCTTCCAACTTTTATGGATTCAATTAAGGTTTAAAACTAATTCCGGAGGAAAGGATGATTAATGCTGTTTTGACCAAGATATTTGGAAGTAGGAATGAAAGGGTAATTAAGAAGTTAAAGCCCATAGTTGAAAGGATAAATTCCCTTGAGAAAGAGTTTGAGAAGAAGAGTAAGGAGGAGCTCCGGTCTTTAACTGCCAAGTGGCGTTCAGAGATAGAGAAACTCCCTACAGACGAAGAGAAGTTTAAGTACATGGACAAAATCCTCCCTGAAGCCTTTGCTGCAGTTAGGGAGGCTGCAAAGAGAACTTTAGGGATGCGCCACTACGATGTTCAGCTCTTAGGTGGAATAGTCCTTCACAGAGGAAATATCGCGGAGATGAAGACCGGTGAGGGTAAAACTCTTGTTGCAACCCTTCCTGCCTACCTTAACGCCCTTGCGGGTAAAGGCGTTCACATTGTTACCGTTAATGACTACCTTGCTAAGAGGGACGCCGAGTTAATGGGTCCTGTCTACAACTACTTAGGTTTGACCGTTGGATTCCTCCAAAATCAGATGGAGAAGGAAGAAAGGAAGGAGATGTACTCTCGGGATATAACCTACGGAACCAACTCTGAGTTTGGTTTTGACTACTTAAGGGATAACATGGTCTTTTCAAAGGAGGATAAGGTTCAAAGGGACCTCTTCTACGCAATAGTTGACGAGGCAGACTCAATTCTCATAGATGAGGCAAGAACTCCCTTAATTATTTCTGGTCCTTCAGAGGAGAGCGTTGACGTTTACTACATTGCAGATGGAATAGTCCGCCAGCTTAAGAAAGATAGGGACTTTAAGGTAGAGGAGAAGACCAAGACTGCCGTTTTGACCGACGAGGGAATTAAGAGGGTGGAAGAGATTGTAAAGAAAATGACAGGAATGAAAGACTTTAACCTCTACGACCCAAAGTTTTCAGACCTCCTCCACGCAATTATCCAGTCTTTAAGGGCCCACCACCTCTTCAAGAAGGACGTTGACTACGTAGTTAAAGATGGAAAAGTGGTGATTGTTGATGAGTTTACAGGAAGGATAATGCCGGGAAGGCGCTGGAGCGACGGTCTTCACCAGGCAGTAGAGGCGAAAGAGGGGGTAAAGATTGAGGCTGAGAACCAGACCCTTGCGACGATTACTCTCCAGAACTACTTCAGGCTCTATAAGAAGTTGGCTGGTATGACGGGTACTGCAGAGACAGAAGCGGCTGAACTTAAAGAGATCTACGGTCTTGATGTTGTAGTTATTCCGACGAACAAACCTGTAATTAGGAAGGACCATCCAGACTTAATTTTTAAGACAAAGAGGGCGAAGTTTGAGGCGGTAGTAAAGGAAATTGAGAAGAACTATAAGATTGGCCGTCCAGTTTTGGTGGGAACCAACTCAATTGAAGACTCAGAGTACCTATCAAGGTTATTAAAGAAGAGGGGAATTCCCCATCAGGTTCTTAACGCTAAGTACCACGAGAAGGAAGCAGAGATTGTGGCTCAGGCAGGAAGGCTTGGGGCTGTTACTATCGCCACAAATATGGCAGGTAGGGGAACTGATATTCTCCTCGGAGGTAACCCTGACTTCCTTGCAAAGAGGGAGCTCAGAGAGAGAGGGATAACTCCTGAGAAGGTTGGTAAGGAAAAGTACGAGGAAATTTACAGGGAAACTCTTAAAAAGTACAAGGAGATTACCGAGAAAGAGAAGGAAAAAGTTAAGGAGCTTGGAGGCCTTTACATAATTGGAACGGAGAGGAACGAGTCTAGGAGGATTGACAACCAGTTAAGAGGTCGTGCCGGAAGGCAAGGAGATCCTGGAGAGTCAAGATTTTTCCTTTCCTTAGAGGATAACCTCCTGAGGCTCTTTGGTTCGGACAGAATTAAGAAGATGATGGAGATTATGAACGTTCCTGAGGATGAGCCAATAACCCACAAGATGGTGAGTAAGGCCCTTGAGAACGCACAGAGGAGGGTTGAGGAGCAGAACTTCCAGATTAGGAAGAGGCTCCTTGAGTACGATGAGGTCTACAACGTTCAGAGGAAGGTTATCTACGAGCAGAGGAACAGAATCTTAGAAGGAGAGAACTTTAAAGAGGAGATACTTGGGTTCTTTGAGGATATAGCTTGGGAACTTGTTGACATCTTTGCTCCAGAGAGTATGTTGCCAGATGAGTGGAACCTTAAAGACCTTAAGAAGACCCTTGAAACACGCTTTGGTTTTGAATTTCCGATTCCCGAGACCTACAACGGGCTTGTGGAGCTCCAGATTGAAGGTGCCTTTAATGACAGGGAGAAGTTGGCCAAAATTATCTACGATACTTTAGTTAAGAAGTACCAAGAGCTTGAGAGCTTAGTTGGTGAAGGACAGTTGAGGGAAATTGAAAGGATGGTTATGCTTGACCGTCTTGACCACTACTGGAGAGAGCACTTAAGAGCTCTAGACCACATTAAAGAAAGTATTGGCTGGAGAGGTTACGGTCAGAGGGATCCAGTTATTGAGTTTAAGAAGGAGGCCTTTCTCCTCTTTGAGGACCTCATTTCAAACATAGAAAATGGAGTTGTTGATTCTCTGTTTAACTACTACAGGTACGTAAAGGAGCAGGTTGAGATTGAAAAGGAAGGGGCTTCTGCTCTCCATCAGGTATAATTAGCAAGGGGTATTGGAGGAGGATAGTTTGAAGAGATTGTTAACTTCCCTTGTGCTTGCCTTCACTTTTGCTCTACCTGTCCAGGCTGATATTTACAGGGTTAAACCCGGTGACTCCCTCTACAAGATTGCTAAGAAGTTCCACACAACTGTGTCTAAGATAAAGAGGCTGAACGGTTTGAGGAGTAATACTATAAGGGTTGGACAGAAGCTAATAATTCCCGGAACAAGACATACTCCTTCTTGGTACAGGAAGTTTAAGCCTAGAAAGAGCGGTGAGACTATAGCATTCCTTAAGAAAGAATCGGAACAGGCTCTGAGTTCAAAAATTGTAGGGAGTGAGATTAACCCTCTTACAGAAGTTGTTTACAGAGAGGCTGAAGAGCTTGCGCAGGTTCTTTCTACTCCCTTGGACGTAAAGTACGATAATTGGAGCCTTTCAATTCTTAACGATCCTGAGTATAAGGGAGCTCTCTTTAAGCTCTTTGCTGAGATATTTAAGAAACTGAAGAATACTCCCTACGTTTTCGGTGGGAATAACCCTCACTTTGGCCTAGACTGTTCCTCTTTTACGATGTACGTCTATAGGAAACTTGGAATTAAACTTCCAAGGACTGCAAGGGCTCAGTTTAACGTTGGTGTGCCCGTTGATATTGGTAACTTAAAAGTTGGAGACTTGGTTTTCTTTAGAACTTACGCCCGTTATCCTTCCCACGTAGGTATTTACATAGGAAACGGCAGATTTATCCACTTTTCATCAATGTACCATGGCCTTGCTATTTCCAGCTTGAGTGAGAGGTACTTTAAGAGAAGGTTCATAGGTGCAAAGAGGGTTCTAAGTGAGAAGAAGGTTAAGAAAATAATCTACGCTTTAACAGAGAACAAGTAAAATCAAAAGGAGGTAGTGCGATGAACACCAGACAGCTTCTAAGGAGTTTTACGGCTGCAGTTTTCCTTTTTGGTCTTTTCTCCTCCCAGCCGGCCCTTTCAACTCAGGTTCGGGACTACGAGGTTGTTGAATCCCTCCAGAACGTTTTTGAGGAAGTTGTTGAAAAGGTTAAGCCTGCAGTCGTTAATATTAGTACAGTTTCTGAGGTAGAAATAAAGCACCCTCCCATTCCCCCCGAGTTTAGGAATTTCTTTCATGATTTCGGATTTCCGTTCCCTGAGATTCCCCGGCGTTTTGAAACACGCTCTCTGGGTTCAGGTTTCATTGTTAAGGTTGAAGACGGCTGGGCATACATACTGACGAACAACCACGTTGTATCAAAGGCTAAGAAGATAAAGGTCAAACTGAGTGACGGCTCCGTTTATAAGGCAAAAGTTGTTGGAACTGATCCAAAGACCGACGTTGCTCTAATAAAGATAAAAGTTGGAGATAAAAAGGTTCCTGTAGTTGAAATTGGGGATTCAGATAGGATAAAGGTTGGTCAATTCGTTATAGCAATTGGTAACCCTTACGGTTTAAACTGGACTGTGACCCACGGTATTATCTCTGCTAAGGGAAGACACGGTTTAGGCCTTAACCCGATAGAGAACTTCATCCAGACCGATGCTGCGATAAATCCCGGCAACAGCGGTGGTCCTCTTTGTGACATTCACGGTAAGGTTATCGGGATCAATACGGCTATAGTTAGGAATGCTCAAGGACTTGGTTTTGCAGTTCCGATAAACATAGCAAAGAAAGTAATGGATGACCTCCTTAAGTACGGTAAGGTAATAAGGGGTTGGCTTGGAGTTTACATTGAGGACGTTTCTCCTTCACTTGCTAAGAAGTTTGGCGTTAAAGAAGGGGTTCTCGTAACTAAAGTCATGCCCAACAGTCCTGCTGAAAAGGGAGGTTTGAAGGCTGGAGACATAATTGTTGAGTTTAACGGAGAACCTGTAAAGAACGTTACAGACCTTCAGTTAAAAGTAATAAATACAAAGCCCGGTGAGGAAGTCAAAATTACTGTAATTAGGGACGGTAAGAGAAAGGTCCTTAAAGTGAAAATTGGCCAAATGCCGGGAACCCAGTCACTTGCCCATGTTGATTTAATGTCTAAATTTGGATTTTCCGTTCAGCCGTTAACTCCTGATTTGAAGAGCAAGTTGAGAGTTCCAAAGTGGGTCAAGCACGGTTTAATTGTTACTGAGGTTAGCTCAGGTTCATCTGCTGATGATGCAGGCCTTAGAGAGGGAGATATTATTGTCGCTGCTGGTGTAACTCCCAAGGATTTAAGGCCCGTTAAGAGTGTTGATGACTTGTTAAGTATTATTAAGAAGGCAGGTAGCTCCGGAGTTCTCCTTAAAGTAGTAAGGGGAGAAGGAGTAATTTACGTAGTTTTAAACCCTGAAGATTAGGAGAGGTTGGTATGGAAGAGAAGGAGTTTCTATTTGAAGATGAAGAGAATGTAGATATTGATAACTTAGACTTTGAGGGAGAAGAGACAAGTCTTACCCTCTTTGATCAGGAGATAGATCCTACTTTAATTGAATCCTTTGTTCCTGATAAGGACTCTCTGGACGCTTTCTTAAAGTCAATTTCAAAGATCCCTCTTTTAACGAGGGAGGAGGAGATTGAGCTTGCAAAGAGGGCAAAGGCGGGGGATAAGGAAGCTTTAAAGAAGCTTGTTGAGTCAAACTTAAGGTTTGTTGTCAGCGTTGCAAAGAAGTACCTCGGTTGCGGTCTTCCCCTTCACGACCTTATAGCTGAGGGGATTTTGGGGCTGATTGAGGCGGCTAGAAGGTTTGACCCTGATAAGGGAGTTAAGTTTATCTCCTACGCAGTCTGGTGGATTAGACAGTCCATAATGCAGGCCCTTGCCCAGCAGACAGGTGCTGTTAAGATACCTGTAAAACAGGCAGTTTTAGTCAACAAGATTACCCGTTCTTACGGGGAGCTCCTTAAAGAGCTTGGAAGGGAACCAACCATAGAGGAGCTTGCGCAGCACGTTGGGATGGAGCCTAAGGAGATAGAGAGACTCCTTTCCATCTGCCAGGTTCCACTCTCCCTTGATACTCCCATTGGTGATGAGGAAGATACTACCTTTAAGGACTTCCTTAAGGGTGAAGGGACCGCTGAAGTTGAGGAAAAGGTAGTTCAAGAGGAACTCAAGCAGAGCATTCAGGAAATGCTTGAGCAGTTAACTCCTCAGGAAAAGAAGATAATTATTATGCGCTTTGGACTTGACGGGAATGAACCTAAGACTTTAAGGGAGATAGGTGAGAAGTTAGGGATAAGCAGGGAGAGAGTTCGCCAGCTTGAAACCAGGGCTAAGAAGAAGATGAGAGAGTATGCAATGAGGAAGAAACTTAACGTTTTTCTGAACTAGCCTTCCGTTCCTCCCCGCCTTTGGTGGGGAGTTTCTCCTTTTTCTTTATTAGAACCTTCTCCTCCTCTTCTTCCTTAGGAACTGCAACTTCAAGGTAGATTTCAACTCTCCTGTTCCTTGCCTGAAGTATTGGATTGTTCCAGGTATAAAGGGGTCTTGTAGCATCGTAACCGACAACGAAAACTTTTTTAGGATCAACGCCCTTTGATATTAAGTACTTTGCAACTTGAGTGGCCCTTAGAATTGAGAGGTCCCAACTGTCGTTAACACCTTTTATCGGTTTGGTAGGTTCACCTTTACTCGTGTGGCCTTCAACTCTTACCCTGTAGTTTCCGTTTAAGGATTTTATTACCTGAGCTATCTTCTCAAGGGCTTTCTTAGCCTGGGGAGTTAGTTTTACAGTGTCCTTTTCAAAGAGAATTTTGTTAAAGAGCCTGATCATTACGTATTGTTCAGTTACTACCAGCTGGTAACCGTATACCGGAAGGAGTCTTTTTATTAGCTTTTTTATCTTTCGGGCAACATCTTCTGTATAGATCTTTATAGGTTTTACTATGGAAATCTGTTTAAAAGTTTTTGCTTTTTCTCCTTGAAAGTATGATAGGAACTTCATTGCCTTTGTTATATCAAGAGTTGACATAGAGTAAAGGAGAATGAAGAAGGTCAGAAGGAGTGACATTAGGTCACTAAAGCTTGTTAGCCATGCCGGTACGCTTTTACACTCTTCCTTTTTCTTCCTTGCCATCCTACTCCTACATTGGTAGATGAATCACTATTTCAATTCTCCTGTTTTTAGCTCTCCCTTCTGGAGTTGTGTTTGGAGCTATTGGGTGGTACTCTCCGCAGCCAGCAGCTGAGAGTTTCTTAGGGTCGTAGCCACACTGAATAAAGAGTCTTAGGACTGCTGTTGCTCTTGCAGCTGAGAGCTCCCAGTTTGAGGGAAACCTTCCATTTCTAATTGGAGTGTTGTCTGTGTGTCCTTCTATAGTTAAAGGTAAATCAAGCTCTTTTAGTTTCTTACAGAGTTCCATAATTAGAGGAATTGCTTCAGGGTAAGGTTTGTCACTTCCAAGAGGGAAGATCTTATCTGTGTTTATTCTCAGCCTTATACTCTGGCCGTACTTTGCAACTTCAGAGTCAACTCCAAGAGCTTTTAAAGTTTCCCTTATTTTGTGGACTTTTTCTTCAATTTCCTTTCTGCTCTTCATCTTAGGGTACATGTTCGGCATCTGGACGGGAACGTTTTTACCCCTTATTACCCTTTCTTCGTAGACTACGTAGTGGCCGCCGAAGGCCTCAATTATTCCCTTTATTGCCTGGTAGAACTTTTCAAGGGAAATAGTTGACATAGAGTAGAGGAGAATAAAGAAGGTTAAAAGGAGGGACATTAGGTCACCAAAACTTGTGAGCCAGGCAGGAGGAGCTTTACACTCCTCCTTTTTCTTTCTTGCCATCTACTTAACCCTCTTCTACTTCCACTCCAAAGAGACCTGCAAGCTTTTGTCTGAGTATGTTTGGGTTAACTCCCTTTTCTATTGCTTCTGCAGTTAAAAGGTATGCTTCAAGGAAGAGCATTTTAAGGTCTTTGTAGTACTTGAGCTTTTTAGAAATGGGAATACATAGAGTATAGGCAAGTATTGCACCGTAGAGGGTTGTAATCATCGCTACGGCCATTCCGGGACCGAGAGCTGAAGGGTCGGATAGGTTCTGGAGCATCTGGATAAGACCGATTAGCGTTCCGATCATTCCAAAGGCTGGAAAGAGGTCTCCCAGAGATTCCCAGACCGATACTTCTGTTGATAGTTTCTGCTCTATTTGCGCCATGGATGCTTCGGCTGTACTCCTTATCTCTTCTATTTCAAGTCCGTCAATTAACATTCTCATTATTCCGCCGAAGAAGGGGTCCCTTGAATAGAAAGTATCAATGTCGGACTCCAGGGCTAAAATTCCTTCCTTCCTAGCCTTCTTTGCTACATCTGTTAAAAAGTCTATTTCCTCTATAGGGTTTGGCATCCCGGGGTTGAGGGCCTTAAGCATGGCCTTTAGGCCGTTTATGAACTCTCCCATGGGAAAGCCGGCCATTCCTGCGGCAAGTCCACCGCCGACTGTGATTAAGAGAGAGGGAATGTTAATGAACGCTCCAGGACTTCCTCCGATTACAATAGAAACAATGATAAGTAAGAAAGCACCGCCTATACCTATTAGGGTGGCTATATCCATCTTTTCACCACCTAGTTAAGAGTATTGAAGTACAATAAAAGGGGAAAGACCTTAGAGGTCAAAGATCTTCCCCGGGTTTAGTATGTTATTAGGGTCTAGAGCTTTCTTAATAGCCTTCATCTTCTCAAGGGCTTCTCCCACCTCAAGGGGTAGAAACTCCTTCTTCATCCACCCTATACCGTGTTCACCTGAAATTGATCCTTCCAGTGAGAGAGTAAGCTCAAAAACTTCCCTTACAGCCATTTCAACCCTTTCCTCTTCTTCCGGCTCGTACATGAAGTTAACGTGAATGTTCCCGTCTCCAGCATGGCCGAAGTTAACAACCATCAAATTATACTTATCGGCTATTTTATAAACATTTTTAATCATCTCCGGAATTTTGTTTCTAGGGACTACAACGTCTTCGTTAATTTTCTTCGGCTTAAGCTGAACAATTGCAGGGGAAACCGCTCTTCTTGCAAGCCAGATGGCTTCTCTCTCTTCTGGTGTAGATGCCCTCTTAATTTCTTCAGCTCCAGCCTCCTTACAGACCTTTATTACCCTGTTTATCAGCTCATCAACTACAGCTTCGTATCCGTCAACCTCAATTACTAAAAGTCCTTCAGCGTAAGTTGGAAGTCCTATCTTTGCGTAATTTTCAACTGCAACTATTGAGTTTTTATCAAGGAACTCACATGCAGTAGGTATGACTTTGTTCTTAAACATGTCGGCAACTGCCTGAGCTGCCTGTTCAACCTTTGGGAAAACTGCCATTGCTGTTCTAACTGCCTCAGGTGAAGGAATGAGCTTTAGGTAAGCCTTTGTTATGAAGGCAAGGGTTCCTTCAGAGCCAACTATTAAGTCCTTTAAGTTGTACCCTGCAACAGACTTAACTGCTTTGGAGCCTACCTTTGAAATCGTTCCATCTGCAAATACAACTTCTAGCTGCATTACGTAGTCCTTAGTTACTCCATACTTAACGCACCTTGGCCCTCCAGCGTTCTCTGCTATGTTTCCGCCGATTGTTGAGTACTTGTAACTTGAAGGGTCAGGTGGGTAGAAAAGCCCTCTCTTTTCAACCTCCTTTTGGAGCTCGTAAGTTACAACTCCCGGTTCAGTTAGAACGGCTAAGTTGTCCTCATCAATCTCAATTATCCTGTTCATCTTCTCAGTAGAAACTACGATTCCTCCTTCAAGTGGAGCTGAACCTCCCGTTAACCCCGAACCTGCTCCCCTCGGATAGACCGGAATCCTATTCTCATTTGCAAACGCTAAAACTTTAGCTACATCCTCTTCATCTTCAGGAAAGACAACAACGTCAGGTACTCCCTTATATCCGGTAGGTGTTCCATCGTAAGCGTACGATAACCTCCAGGAAGTTGAATCTTTAACTTTTTCTGTGCCTAAAATTTTCTTTAGCTTTTCTATATAGTTGCTTTTTTTCATCTTCTATACCTCCAAGATAAAAGTTTCGGGAATTTCTTTGGAAATATACTCATGTTTAAAGGTTTTCAAGTGCCATGTCCTCATAGTTGTTAATACTCTTTCCAAAACTCTGGGATCAGAAGGGCTAGTATTGGAAATATTTCAAGTCTTCCAAGGAGCATTTCAACTGATAGGAGGAGTTTGTCAAAGTCTGAGAAGAAGGCAAAGTTTCCTGCAGGACCGACTTTTCCAAGACCAGGTCCCAAGCTTGTTATGCAGGCTATTGAGGCTGAAAAGGAGGTTATTAAGTCGTAGCCTGAAAGGGTTAAGGCTAATCCGAAGATGATGGTTGTTGAAAAGTAGATTGAAATAAAAGCCCAAATTGTGTTTAGGAGTGAGATATCAAGGATCTTATCTCCTAGGGAAATCCTATAAACGAGTCTCGGATGGGCTGTCTTTTTAAGCTCTTTCATAGCAGTCTTGACCATTACCAGGAATCTAAACTGCTTTATTCCTCCGGCTGTTGAGCCTGAGGAAGCTCCTATTAAGGCCAGTATCATTAAAAGGGCCAAGATAAAGGGGGGCCAGCTGGAGTAGTCTGTTGAAGCAAACCCGGTTGTTGTTGCTGCAGTTGCAATTTGAAAGAAGGCGTATCTAAATGCAGTTATGGGGTTAGGGTAATAATTCTGAAAGTAGAGGACTAGGGTCGTTACTATTGTTGAAATAGAAATTATTATCAGGAAGCTTTTAACTTCGTAGTATGATAAGAAGAGCTTTAAGTTCCTTTCTTTAAAGGCCCTGTAGTAAAGTGAGAGATTAAGAGCTCCGAGAATCATAAAAACCGCAATAATCATCTCAGCTAAAAATGAGTTAAAAGCTCCAACGCTTGAGTTCCTAGTTGAGAAACCTCCTGTTGCTACCGTAGCAAATGTGTGGTTAACCGCCTCATAGAGGGGAAGTCCAACAATTTTTAGTAGGACTATTTCAAGTAGAGTTAAGATTATATATACAGTTAAGATTGCCTTTGCTACCTCTTTAACTCTCGGTAAAACCTTCTCCTCAACGGCCTTTGCAGCCTCTATTCTCATTAACTGGGCTCCTCCCGTTCCCAAAAGGGGTAGTAGGGAGAGGGAGAAAACAACAAAACCGATTCCCCCTATCCAGTGGGTAGTCGAACGCCAGAGGAGGACGCTCTTTGGAAGTGATTCAATGTCTGTAAGGATTGAGGCTCCTGTAGTTGTAAAACCTGAGACAGATTCAAAGTAGGCATCTACAAATCTGGGAATAGCTCCGGTTTCCATGTAGCACATTGCTGAAAGTGCTGGGAAGAGGAACCAGACGAGAGCTACGACTAAAAGGGCCTCTTTGACGTTTACGTCTGATACCTTTTCTTTAATTTGGAGTGCAAGTAGTAGGAGAGCTCCCATCAAAATCGGCGGAAATAGGAAGTTCTCCGTTAAACCGTCCTTTGAGAAGAAGGAGTAGACTGCCGGAATTAGGAAGGAGGTTGAGAGGAAGAAGAGTATCGTCACTACGTACTTAAAGATTAGGGAGAGCCTCAATTTACTTCCTCTCAACAACGCAGATTAACTTGTCCTTCGGCTTTAAGAGGGTAGAACCGGTTGCAATTTCTGTCTCCCCGTCCCTCTTTACGGCAACTATGAGACCGCAGACGTCCGAATCCTTTACTAAACTTTCTTTCTCAACGTCTATCTCTACGACATCCAGGTTGTCTGAGAGCTCAACAATCTCTAAGAACTTCCTCCTACTTAACTGCCTGTACACCTTTGCAGCAAGGACTTTCCTTGGGGCTATCGGTATGTCTATTCCTATAGATTCAACGATTTCCTCGTACTCAGGGTGGGTTATAAGTGCACATGCCCTTTTTGCACCCAACCTCTTTGAGAGGATTGCAGAGAGTATGTTCGCCTCCTCATCCTCAGTTATTGATACAACTAGGTCTGCCCTGTCTATCCCCTCCTGTTTGAGGAGTTCGGCGTCTGTAGGCTCTCCGAAGAAGACGTCAACCTCAGGGTACTTTCCGGATATCTCTTCACACTTTCTCTTATTCCTTGATATAAACTTTACTTTTAAATCCTTTAGCTCAGATAGCTTCCCGATGAGGTCTTCGGTAAAGGGCGAGTAACCTACCACAAAGACAAGTCTTACCGGCTGATAGGGTATTTTTAAGACTTTGGCCAACTCTTGGGCCTTCTCCTCTTTAACTGCAACGTAGATTACGTCTCCCTGGAAGATGAAGTCCTCTCCCTTTGGAATTATAACTCTTCCTTCCCTTTCAACTGCAACTATTGTGAAGGGGAGCTCCCTCCTGAGGGGTGAGAGCTCTGCAATCTGTTTCCCAGCAATAGGACTCTCAACGCTTACTTCAATCTTCAAGATTATAAGGTTTTCTCCTTCAAGCCTTATGGCTTCCTTTGCAAAGGGGTACTTAACGCTCAGTAGAACTTTCTGGACGGTTTCAGAGAGTATGTTTACAGGTTCAGCCTTTAGGAACTCTTTAACGGGAGGGGAGGAAAGGGCTTTGTTGGTTACTCTGAAGATGATTCTCTCTTTCTTAAAGAGCGATTTTAGTAGTGTAGTTATCGCAACGTTCTTCTCGTCGCTCTCCGTAACGACGACGAAGAGTTCAAAGTCGTCCAATTTCTTTAAGCAGTTAACTTCAAGGGCGTTACAGTTTATAGTTAAAACATCTGCAGTGAGGGAAAGCTGTTCAAGTTTTGATGGGTCAACGTCAACAACCGCTATTTCGTAACCTTCCCTACTTAACTTCTTTGCTAGGAAGCTGCCTACAACTCCGGCACCTATTACGCAGACTTTCAATTATAATTCCCCACCATGAAGGAGTTATTAAAGTCAGCAGCTATTGTATCACTCTCAATCTTCTCTAGTCGCCTCTTAGGCCTTGTAAGGGACATAGTTATAGCTACCCTCTTTGGAGCAGGAGCTCTAACAGACGTCTTCTTCGTTGCCTTTAGAGTTCCAAACCTCTTAAGGAGGATTTTCGCAGAAGGGGCCTTCAATTCTGCCTTCGTTCCCGCCTTTACGAAGAAGTTAAGGAGCTCTTTTGAAGAGGCAGTCCAGTTTGCCGGAAGTTTCTTTACCCTCCTCCTTTCCTTTCTAATACTTACCCTAATCTTGGGAGAAGTTTTTGCTCCATACATCGTTAAGTTGATTGCTCCGGGCTTTAAAGGAGACTCCTTCTACCTTGCTGTTAAGCTTCTGAGGGAGCTCTTTCCCTACATCCTCTTTGTCAGCCTGGTTGCCTTTATGGGAGGGATTTTAAACAGCTTAAACCACTTCTTCGCCCCTGCCTTTTCAACTACCCTCTTTAACCTATCAATGGTTCTCTGTGCCCTTTTCCTCTCAAGTTACCTCTCTATTGAGAGTTTGTCCGTCGGGGTTATCCTTGGGGGTATCCTTCAGGTCCTACTTCAGGTTTACTTCTTAAGGAAGCTATCCTTCCCCTTAAAGCCGGTTTTTAAGGTGACTTCCGACGTTTTGAGGACCTTGAAGAATACAGTTCCAGGCATTTTCGGTTTTGCAGTAAGGCAGTTTTCAATGCTGATTGATACAGTTATAGCCTCCTTTTTAACAAGTGGAGCGATATCTTACCTCTACTACGCAAACAGGTTCGTTCAGCTTCCTCTGGGGATGTTTGCGATAGGCCTTTCTCAAGTCCTCCTTCCTAGGTTTTCAAGTAAGGAGGATAGGAAGGATTTAAGGAGGGAGCTCCTAGATGGATTGACCCTCTGTTCTACCATTATAGTCCCTTCTGCTGTTGGCCTTGTATTCTTCGGTAAGCCGATAGTTGATATTGTCTTTAACCACGGTAAGTTCACTGTTGAAGCCCTCAACGGGACTTACTGGGTTTTGGTAGGCTACTCAGTCGGACTTTTCTTCTTTTCCCTTGAGAAGATATTTACAAACGCCTTTTACTCAATTGAAGAGTTTAAGCTTCCCGTTTACGTATCTGCAGGGACTTTGATTTTTAACCTCTTTACAGATCTGATCCTCTGTTTTGTACTCGGTCTTGGAGCTCCCGGCCTTGCCCTTGGAACGAGCTTTACTTCCCTTTTAAACTTGCTTCTCCTATCCTTTTTCCTATCAAAGAGGCTCAATTACTCTCTCTTTCCCAGTATTTGGAGGTTGGGTTTAAAGTACCTAATCTTCTCTGTTCCCGTTGGAATTGTATCTTACTTTGGAAGTCTAATTTACTTTTCAAGGAGTTCCTTTGGGTTTAAACTTGCAGTTTTGATTGGGACTATTCTCTTTGCTTCTTTGGCTTACTTTTTTCTCCTCTTCCTATTTAAAGATAAAGTGCTTTTAGCCTTTTTAAAGAAGGAGGTATAGATGCACCCGATACTCTTTAAGTTTGGGCCGATTACTATATACACCTACGGGGTTATGGTTGCCCTTGGAATTTTCTTCGGCTCCTTGATTCTCCTAAAACTTGCAGAGAGGGAGGGAATAAGGAGGGAGGACGTTGCTGATACGGCGTTCTGGAGCGTTGTTGCTGGTTTAATCGGAGCGAGACTCTTTTTCTTCATATACAATCCCCAGTATGCAAAGCCTCTCTATAGGGTTCTATTTATCTGGGAAGGGGGGCTTGTCTGGTACGGAGGGGTTATCTTCGGAGCTCTAACTGCCCTTTACTTCATTAGAAAGAGGAAGATTCCGATTTGGAAGTTTGCAGACATAACCTCAATTGCCCTCTCCGTCGGCCTTGGTTTTGGAAGGATTGGCTGTACCATGGCAGGATGCTGCTACGGAAGGGAGTGCCACTCTCATTTTGCCATTGTCTTTAAGGATCCCCACTCTGCAGCTCCCCTTGGAGTTCCCCTTTGCCCAACTCAGCCCCTCTCATCACTTGCAAACTTCCTAATTGCGCTGATCCTCTACCTGATCTATAGAAGGAGGCGCTTTCCTGGAGAGATCTTCGGCTTCTACCTTATACTCTACGGCCTCTTTAGGTTCTCTATAGAGTTCTTAAGGGCAACTCCTAAGGATGTCCTCGGTCTTTTCAGTAACAACCAGATTATTAGTATTATAATGCTTTTGGCAGGTTTAACTATTCTAATTTACAGAAGTAGGAAAGGAGCGGAGGAGAAATGAAGAGGTACGCTTACTTTGAGGGTAAGTTCGTTCCAATTGAAGAGGCAAACATAAACATTCAGACAAACTCCTTCCACTACGGTACTGCCGTATTTGAAGGGGTTAGGGCTTACTGGAACGAGGAGAAGGGGCAGCTCTACGGCCTCTTTCTGAAGGAGCACTACGAAAGGATGCTTGCAAACTGTAAGATTCTCAACTTAAAGGTTGAGAAGAGCGCTCAGGAGTTAACCGATATTACTGTTGAGCTCCTGAGGAAGTGTGGCCACAAGGAGGATACTTACATAAGGCCCATAGCCTACTTTTCAGACCTTACGATTTCTCCCAAGTTAATCGGATATAAAACGGAGATAGCAATCTATACAGTTCCCCTTGGTGACTACCTTGACCTTTCAAGGGGACTAAAGGCGAAGACCTCTTCCTGGCACAGGATTAACGATACTATGATTCCCGCCCGCTGTAAGGTTGCTGGAGCTTACGTTAACAGTGCCTTTGCAAAGACTGAAGCCCTCCTAAACGGTTACGATGAAGCTATAATGCTCAATCCTGACGGAACCGTTGCTGAAGGTAGCGGGGAAAACATCTTCATAGTCAGGGACGGGAAGTTAATCACTACTCCTTCCTTTTCAAACATCCTTGAGGGCATAACGAGAAATGCCGTAATAACCCTTGCAAGGGAAGAGCTTGGCCTAACGGTTGAGGAGAGGCCGATTCTGAGGAGTGAGCTCTACGTTGCAGACGAGGTCTTCTACACGGGAACCGCCGCCCAGGTTGCTCCTGTAGTTCAGATTGACCACGTTGTAGTTGGAAACGGTGAAATCGGACCTATTACTAAGAGACTTCAGGAAGTCTACTTTAGCGTTGTTAAGGGGGATAACCCTAAGTACTCCCACTGGCTAACTCCTATCTACTAAAGGGTTAGATGAAGCTAACTGTAGAAGTTCCAAAGGGAAAGACCCTGTATCAAGTCTTAAGGGATAGAGGTTTAATCCGCTCCGCCTACTGCGGCGGAAGGGGAATCTGCGGAAAGTGTATAGTTAAAGTAGAAGGTAGGGAGGAGCCCTCCTGCCTCCTCTTCGGTCCCTTTAAGGGAGAAGTTGAAGTTCCGGACCAGGAGCTTGTTAGAAAAGGGGAGAAGCTTCCTCAAATTCCGGTTGATGAAAACCTAAAGGGTTTTGGAGTTGCCCTTGACGTAGGGACAACCGGAGTTGAAGCTGCCCTATTCAGTCTGGAAACTGGAGAGTTTTTAGATAGCTATAAGGCGGTTAACCTACAGACTTCCTTTGGAGCCGACGTAGTAACCAGGGTAGAGCAGTCAAGGGAAAACTACCAGACTTTGAGGGAGCTCCTACTTCAAACTGTTGAGCTCCTCTTAAAACAGTTTGGTAGGGAGGTTTCCTTCGTCGTTGCCGTTTCAAACCCTGTAATCCACCACTTCATGTTAAACCTTCCTGTTAAGGGATTTGAGAGGTATCCTTTCAACCTGGAAGTTGAGGAGGAGGTCTATTTGACTGGGAGGGAGCTCTCCCTTGACTCCTTTCCAGATACACTTTTCTACTTCCCTCCTCCCTTAAAGAACTTTGTCGGTTCAGACTTCCTTTCAAACTTCTTAGTCCTTGAGGAGAGGAGTGAGAACTTCCTGGTTGCAGACCTTGGAACTAATGCAGAAATTGGTTACTACACTCTCAATGAAAAGCTTGCCACGTCAGTTCCTGCAGGGCCTGCATTTGAGGGAGTTGGCCTCTTTTCTGGGATGGCAGCTTCACCTGGGGCAGTCTACAAAGTATTCTTTGACGGAAGGAGCTTTAGGTTCTTGACAATTGGAGGAGAAAAGCCGAAGGGAATGTGCGCAAGCGCCTACTTTGACCTAATCTACCTCCTTAAGAGCTTTAGGGCGATAAACAGAGAGGGGACTTTTACTCCTAATGCTCCTTCCCTAATTTCCCAGCAGATTAGGGAAGTAAACGGTGAAAAGGCCTTTGTTCTTTACGACGACGGGGAAACTGTAGTTGCACTAACCCAAAGCGATATTAGGAAGTTCCTGCTTGCCAAGGGCGCAGTTTTTGGAGCCCTGAAGGTCCTCTCTGAGAGTAGGGATGGAGGGGAGCTCTTCTTCTCAGGGGCCTTTGGAAGTCACGTTGACCCAAGGAGCGTTAGGGGAGTTAAGCTTATACCTGAGGAGTTACCCCCTCCAAGAGCAGTTGGCAACCTAGCCCTAAGGGGAGCGTCTTTAATGCTTGGAGGTAGGGAAAAGAGAAGGAGGATTAAAGAGCTTAAGTCTGAAACTCAAGTCCTTGAACTTGCAACGAGCAAAGAGTTTGAGAGAGCGTACCTTGAGGGGATGGAGCTGTGAGGAAGCTCATAAAGGGAAGGAACTTGCTCTACAGGGTGGACCCTAGGGAAATTGCCTTTATTAACGCGATTTTTGAGTGGTACCACGAGATAGCTACTGTTAGGACCAGGAGCTCTAAGGAAGGCCTTATAGAGCTCTGGGTTGCTCCTGACTTTTACGATGAAGCAATGAAGGCTGTAGAGTACTTGAAGGAAGGAGGCTTTGTAACAAAACTTGAATTTGTTAGAGAGGTAGGAGATGACTGGTGGAGAGAGTAAAAGGAGAGGCTTTACCCTAATTGAACTTATGGTTGTTATAGTTATCCTAGGCCTTCTTGCTGCAGTTGTAGCTCCAAAGTTCTTAAGGAGCGGTGAAGAGGCCAAGGCAACAACAACTAAGGTTCAGATGAAGAACATTGAGCAGGCGTTAAAGCTTTATAAGCTCCACAACTCAATTTACCCAACAACCGAACAGGGTTTAAAGGCTTTAGTTGAGAAGCCCGAAGTTGAGCCAGTTCCGAAGAACTGGAAAGGGCCTTACCTTGATGAGGTCCCCAAGGACGCCTGGGGTAACGACTTTATTTACGTTTCAGATGGGAAACACTTTACCCTTGTTTCCCCCGGCCCTGACGGTGAAGAGGGAACGGAAGACGACCTGAAGGTGAGTCAGTGATGGTTATCTACGGAGTAAACCCGGTAGCAGAGGCCTTGAGGGCCGGTTATCCTATCTTGAAGGTCTACGTTGAAGAGGGCTTTAGGGATAGGGAAAAGATCCTTCCCCTTGCTAGGAAACTCGGAATAAAGGTAGTAAAGGTTCCAAAGAAGAAGCTCTTTGAGCTCTCAAAGACGAAGAAACACCAAGGTATAGTTGCGCTAGTCTCTCCTGTTGAGCCTGTAGATTACGGAGAGCTCTTAAAGAGGACGGTAGATGAAAAGAGTTACCTCCTCTTCCTTGACAGGATAGAGGATCCCCATAACTTGGGGGCGATCTTCCGTTCGGCAGACGCCTTTAAGGTTAAGGGGATAGTCCTTCCAAAGGACAGGAGTGTAACTATAACTGAAACTGTAGTTAAGGCCTCTACTGGTGCTGTTTTCTACGTTCCCTTTGCGGTTGTAAACAGCTTCTCAACTGCCCTGAGGGAGTTTAAGGAGGCAGGTGGTTGGCTTTTTGGGCTTGAGGCCGGAGGTAAGCCCCTTTCAAAAGTTTCCTTTCCTTTTCCCCTGGGACTCGTTGCAGGGTCTGAGGGAAGGGGCCTTTCAAGGAGCACTTTAAAGCAGGTTGACCAGCTCGTTGAGATAGAGATGGGAGGGCACGTTAACTCTTTAAACGTATCAAACGCCGTTGCAATTTCTCTCTACTCTCTCTTTAAGGAAAGGTATATATTAAATCTCCCAAAATAAACCTGGAGGAGAGAGATGGAAGAGTTGAAAGGTAAGCTGGTTTTCATTCAAACTGCCGGTGGAGAGGGAGTAGTTCCGACTTCTGGAATTATCGGTATAGTTGAGGAGATTTCACCGGATCACGTAAAACTCAAAGAGGCAGGAGCTTTTGCTCTTCTTCCTACAACAAAGGGAGCTCAGGCAACAATTATGCCCCTTGACCCTACTGCAAATGAGCCTGTAGAGGCTTACATCCTTAAATCACAGATAGTCTCAATCGTTCCCGTTGGGGACCGTTCAAGGTTAAAGGAGTTTCACCAGCAGTTTAAGGCTGCTGCTGCCGGTATAGAACTTCCCTCAGCAGGCGCAATTGACGTATCAAAGTTAAAGGAGTTCCCAAAAGGCGGAAATAAAGGGGGCGGAGGCCTCATAACCTAATTGATTAAGGAAGGACTTTGGAGCTTGAAGATCTACTCTTCTCCCACCCTTTCCCTTTAGTAATAGTTAACCAAAGGGGTGAAGTAGAGAAAGTTAATCAGAAGTTTGAGCTCTTCCTTAACCGCTCGGAGAAGTACTTAAGGGGGAGGAAGTTAAGCCAGCTCTTATCCTCCCCTGAAATTGATAAACAGATTGAGCGCTCCTTTAAAGGTGAGATAGAGGTAATAGGCTACCGTTTAAAGGATACTTTCGTCCACTTCTCCCCCTTTTTCGTCTCCTCCGTGAAAAAAGGAGTTTTAGTTATATTTGAGCCGGTACCAGAAAACCCCTTTACAGGGAACTTTCACCTCTTTCTGAAAGGCCTCTCCCACGAGATAATGAATCCCCTTGGAGGTATAAAGGGAGCTGCAAAGCTCTTTAAGGAGCTTAAGGTTTACGATGAGGAGCTTGCTAACGTTATAATAGGCGAAGTTGAGAGGATAGAGAGGCTCCTTAAAGACATATCAAAGGGTTACGATTTCTCAAAGCCCTCATTTAAACATGAGAACATTCACAGGGTAATTCAGAAGGCAGTAAACCTCTTTTCCCACAGGATAAACTCAATGGGAGTTAAAGTAAATTACACCTTTGATCCTTCCCTCCCTGAGATCCCTGTTGACCCGGATAAGCTAACGCAAGCTTTTATAAACATAGTCAAGAATGCCCTTGAGGCTATGGAGAACTCTAAAAGGAGAGAGCTTACGGTTGAAACCGGTTACGCGATAAGGCCTGCAGACTTTATCTACGTTAACTTTTTAGATACCGGTAGAGGGATGGATGAAGAGGAACTTGACAACCTTTTCCTTCCATTCTTCACGACTAAGGAGAAGGGAAGTGGATTGGGTCTGTTTATAGTTAGGGAGATTGTTAAGGGACACGGAGGAGAGGTAAGGGTTAAGAGTGAGAAGGGGGTGGGAACCCAGGTAACCGTATTAATTCCTATGAAGAGGAGAGATGGCAAGGATCTTAGTTGCTGACGATGAAAGGAGTATAAGGCTGGTTTTAAGGAAGTACCTTCAGAGTAAAGGGCACCAAGTTGTTGAGGCAGAAAACGGCCAGGAGGCCCTCTCCATACTTGAGAAAGGTGAAGTTGACGTTGCCTTTGTTGATATAAAAATGCCCAAACTCTCCGGCCTTGAAATTTTGGAGAGGGTTAAGGAAGTTCCTATTGTTATTTTGACAGCTTACGGAACGGTGGACTATACGGTTAGAGCCATTGAGAGGGGGGCAGTTGAGTACATAACGAAGCCCTTCTCCTTTGAGGAGATTTCTCAGGTTCTGGATAAGTTTTTAAAGAGAGAGAAGGTTGAAGATTACTCTTTCGTTTCGGAGGGGGAGGTTGTTGGGAGCTCCAAAAAGATGCAGGAGATCTTCAAGCTGGTGGGCAAAGTTGCAAGGAGCTCAATAACAGTTTTAATAACTGGAGAGAGCGGTACGGGAAAGGAGGTCATTGCAAAAGCTATCCATAGGTATTCTGATAGGAAGGATAAACCTTTTGTTGCCGTTAACTGTGCTGCACTTCCTCCAAACCTCCTTGAGGCAGAGCTCTTTGGGTACGAAAAGGGAGCCTTCACTGGAGCCCTTTCCTCTAGGAGAGGGCTCTTTGAGCAGGCAGACGGAGGAACCCTTTTCCTTGATGAGATTGGGGAACTTCCTTTAGAGCTTCAGGCAAAGCTCCTTCGGGTCCTACAGGATAAGGAAATCAGGAGGATAGGTTCTGAAAGGACTAAAAAAGTTGATGTAAGGGTAGTTGCTGCAACCAACAGGGACCTTGAAGAGGAAGTAAGGAGGGGGAAGTTTAGAGAGGACCTCTACTTCAGGCTCAACGTTGTTAAGGTTGAAATACCTCCTCTAAGGGAGAGGAAAGAGGACGTTATTCCCCTTGCCTACCATTTTATCAGGAAGTTTTCTAACGAGTTTAAGCTTCCTCTCAAAGAGCTTTCTGAAGAAGCTGTTGATTTCCTGATGGCCTACCACTTTCCCGGCAACGTTAGAGAGCTTGAAAATATGATTTTGAGGGCTATGGTCCTCTCCTCTTCAGACTTCATAACCGCTTCAGATTTGAAAGGTTCTGTTAGGGAGGGTGGAGCTCCAAGTTTTGAGGAGGCGATTCGCTCCTTCATCCAGAGGGTATTTACTGTTGAGCAGAAGGAGGAAAATAACCTCTATAGAGTTGTCATTGAAAGTGCAGAGAGGATCTTAATAACAGAAGTTCTGAGAAGGTGTAACTTCAACCAAGTTAAGGCCTCTAAAGTTCTCGGTATTCATAGGAACACTCTGAGGAAGAAGATAAGGGAACTTGGTATTGAGCTCTAATTGATAATAATCAATGCTATATTTGTATTCTGCAATTTATTAAAATTAGTTATACTGTAATCTACTTTTTATGCTAAAGGTTGGATTATGAGCGAACTTAAGAGGCCGAGGAAAAGGGTAATTCTGTGTCAGGATGGTTCACCCTTTGTTCCCCAGTATCCCGGTGGAATTAACATTGAAAAGTGTACAGGTTGTAGTGAGTGTGTTGAGGTATGTCCTCAAAACTGTATAGAGCTTAAAGAGGTTGAAGGTAAAAAGGTTGCAGTAATAACGAAGTTGGAGCTGTGTATAGGAGACGGATTCTGCAAGATTGTCTGTCCCGAAGATGCATTCTTGTGAGGAGTTAACTGTTCCTCCAGTTTGGAGGAATTAGACGTAAGGGAAGAGGATTTACTCTCTGATGAAAACGGAAACTACGCCTACTTAACTCTAGGGGGGATTCTCTATACTCCCAGCTACCTTGATTCAATTGACTACAGTAAGTGTGAACACTGTGAGAGGTGTTTAAACCTCTGTGAGACTAGGGGTATTGACGAGGAAGGGAAAATTGTTCCAGATTTCCCGGAGATATGCAGCGGTTGCCGTCACTGTGAAAATGTCTGTCCTGCAAAGAGTGTGGTTGCAAGGCCGATTCCAATTGAGGAGATGAAGAAGAGGTTTAGGAAGTATAAGTCTTCAAAAGGTTAATTGCAGGTTGTCAATCTTAAGTTTAAGGTTTTTATTATCTCCTCCACTTTTGGCCTCTTAGATGCCATATCTACCAGCTGAGAAATTTTTATCGGAAATGGAGGTTTTACTTCCACTTTTAAGCAGTCAGGGTTGTCAACGAAAAGGAGGAGTGGTAGCCCTACTCTTTCAGCAATTTCGCCTCTCCTTCTGATTGCTTGGACAATACTTCTCTTTAGTTCCTCTTTCACCTTATCTGGCTTTTGGCCTTCCTGTGAGCCAACGAAGCTGAGGAACTGCTGGAAGAGGCCGAAGTCCTTATAGGTTAGCTTAAACTCCTTAAGAGCTCCCTTCTCTTCAATGTACCTTACGGGAATTCTCCCTTCAAGGAATTCCTGAGTTAGCTTTCTATCTATCCCTTCAAGCTTGAGCTCTAGGTTTATACCTCCCAACCTCCTTGCCACTGCAGTTGAGGAGACTTCAATGCTGTTACCTTTAAAACTGTAACTTGAGACAAAGTTAACAGTTACAAAAGGGTTTCTGTACCCGACGAACCTTAAAAGTTCTCTAAAGCCGAGAAAGTCGGAAGGGAGCTCAAGGTCTTCAGCTTTAACTGAGAAGGCCTGCGGAACCTCCTTCTTCCTAGCTGTAAACGGTAAGTCTATGTAAAGCTTTCCAACGCAGATATAGGTTCTGCTGTCTTTAAAAGTTAAGTCATCTATCTCAACGTCGTTCTTCAATAAGTTGTAGTGGAACTTCCTGTAAGAAGCGTAAAGGGGGAGTTTTGAGAGCCTGTTGGCAAACTTCTTCTCTAAAGTGTAGTTTGCATAAGTTTCAACGGCAAAGTAGCTGGAAACAACGGCTCCCACAAAGAGGAGAGCCGTTAAGATTAACTTTGCCTTCCTCTCCATTTTAACTTCTGAGCTCCCTACTGATTCTGTGAACCGTGTCAACTAGGTATTTTGCCTTTTTGGGGTCTGTAGGTGGCAAAATGCCGTGTCCTAGGTTGAATATGTGTCCCTTGGCCTTTAGACCCTCTTCAAGGATTTTCCTTACTTTACTCTCAATTAACTTCTCGTCGGTAAAGAGGGCTACCGGGTCAAGGTTTCCTTGAATTGACTTGTCAATTTTTGCGAGGGCTTCGGGGATTTCGATCTTCCAGTCAAGGCCGATTACGTCAACGTTTAGGCGGTTGTTTACCTCTAAAAGGTGCTGGGCGTTTACTCCGAAGTGGATTATCGGAGTCTCAGGGTGCCTCTTTTTTAGCTCGTTAACTATCCTCTGAGTGTAAGGAAATGCGTACTTTTCGTAGTCCTCCTTTGAAAGGACTCCCATCCAAGAGTCAAAGATTTGAACCAAGTCTACGCCTGCCCTAATCTGTGCAGAGAGATACTCTGTTACTGTCTGAGCCAGTTTGTCCATTAAACTTTCCCAGAGCTTCGGTTCGTTCCACATCGTTGACTTTGCGGCTATGTAGTTCTTAGAGCTCCCCCCTTCTAGTATGTAGCTTGCTAAGGTAAAGGGAGCTCCGGAAAAACCTATCAAGGGCCTATCGGTTAACCTCTCCTTAATTAGCTCTATCGTCTCAAGGACGTATGGTAGGTCTCTTTCAGGTTCTGGAACTTTTAGTTTCTTTACGTCGTCTACGCTCTCAACCTTAGGTTCAAGGATGGGCCCTTTCCCCTCAACGAACTTTACTCCTATTCCCATCTTCTCAACGGGAACGAGTATGTCTGAAAAGAGGATAGCAGCATCTACTCCGATTTCCTCAATAGGTATTAAGGTAACCTCTGCAGCAAGTTTGGGGTTTTTGCAAAGGTCCATAAAACTTCCGGCCTTCTTCCTAATCTTCCTGTACCTTTCGGAGTACCTGCCTGCCTGTCTCATAATCCAGATAGGCGTGTAAGGAGTTTTCTCTCCCCTTGCTGCCTTTAGGATTGGGTGCTCTTTAATTGACATTTCCTTCTCCTAATCCTCTTTTTTAGTTTGGGAAACTGCTGTTTTACTTCCTGCACCGAGCCTCATTTTTACCGGGATGTAGTTGCATATTGGGTCTTCCTGCATGTAGTCACCGTACTTCCAGTAGGCCCTTACCCTACAGCCGTTACAGATTTTTACGTACTCACAAACTCCGCACCTGCCTTTGTACTCCTCAACTTTCCTCATGTCCTGCATGATTTTTGACTTAAACCAGGCCTCGTGGAAGGGGACTTCAAAGACGTTTATATCGGAATTTGGAAAGTAGCTGCACGGTCTGAGCCAACCGTGGCAGTCTATGTAGGCAATTGACTGTCCTGCAACACAGCCCTTTCCTCCGCCCGTTCCAAAAACGAGGTTTCTCCTCTTTAGGTCAAGGCCGTCCCTCTTTGCGTTCTGGTAGAAGATTCGGTAGTAGTGGGGGGCACAGGTCGGGCGGACTAAGATTGTATTGTCTCCCTTCAAAATCAGTTCTTTCTCTAATTCGTAGTGCCAGTTGAGCCAGTATTCAGCTTCCTTCTCATCAAGGAGCTCTGCGTTTGCCTCTTCTCCCCTTCCAACCGGCAAAACTATGAACATGTACCAAGCCTTTGCTCCAAGCTCCCTTGCCTTTTTGTATACGTTGGGAATGTCGTGGGCGTTCCTCTTTGTAAAGGAGGAGTTTATTAGAAAGGGTATTCCGTGCTTGTTAAAGAGCTCTGCTGCTTTAATAACTCCTTCGTAGGCTCCCGGCTGTTTCCTGAAGTCGTCGTGAATTTCAGGAGTTGAGCCGTCAAGGGAGAGGGAGACCATTTTTATTCCGACTTCCTTCATCTTTTTACAGACTTCATCGTCAACGAGAGTTCCGTTCGTAGCTATACACATCCTAAATCCAAGGTCGGTTCCGTACTGGGCAAGTTCCCATATATCTTCCCTTAAAAGGGGCTCTCCTCCAGTTAAGACGATGGTCGGCTTTGAGATTTTCGCTATATCTTCAAGGAGCTTCTTTCCGTCTTCGGTTGAGAAGTCTCCCTGCTCAGACTCTATGGTTGAGGAAGAGCGGCAGTGAATACACTTTAAGTTACAGCGCCTCGTTATTTCCCAGGCTATCCACTTTGGAAGGAACTCCTCTCTCTGTGCCATTTATTTCTCCTTGAAGGAATTTAAAAGGGATATTATAGATAAAAACTTTATAATTCAAACAATTTAATTAACCCTCTTTTGAGAGGGCCTCTATCTTCTTCTCCTGCTCTGCTGCAGCAAGGGCGTCAATCATTTCGTCAAGTTCTCCGTCAAGGAACTCCTGGAGGTTGTACAGTGTTAGTTTAATCCTGTGGTCCGTTACTCTTCCCTCTGGGAAGTTGTAAGTTCTGATCTTCTCGCTCCTATCACCGGTTCCTACTTGACTCCTCCTTGCAGAGTCTAACTTTTCTTTCTGCTGTCTTTCGTAGAGCTCTTTAAGCCTGGCCCTTAGGATTTTCATTGCCTTTATCCTGTTCTGTATCTGTGAGCGTTCATTTGAGCATGTAACTACTATTCCGGTAGGTATGTGGGTAATCCTTACTGCAGAGTCTGTTGTGTTTACGTGCTGTCCTCCGGCTCCTGATGAGCGGTAGGTATCAATCTTTAAGTCCTTCTCGTTTATCTCAACGTCAACCTCTTCAGCCTCTGGGAGGATTGCAACCGTTGCAGTTGATGTGTGGATCCTTCCTCCCGATTCTGTAACGGGAACCCTCTGGACCCTGTGAACTCCTGACTCGTACTTAAGCCTTGAGTAAGCTCCCTTTCCTGAGATCATTGCAACTACTTCTTTAAAACCTCCAAGGCCGGTTTCGTTGAGCGAGAGGATTTCAACCTTCCAGCCTTTCCTCTCGGCGTATCGGGAATACATTCTAAAGAGCTCCTGGGCAAAGAGTGCAGCTTCCTCTCCCCCTGCACCTGCCCTGATTTCAAGGATTACGTTCTTCTCATCGTTAGGGTCTTTCGGGATTAGGAGTTTCTTTAACTCCGATTCAAGCTCTTCAGCTCTGCTTTCAAGCTCCTTCTTCTCCTCCTTTGCAAGTTCAACGAACTCCTCATCCTCAGCAGTATCTATTATCTCTAAGGCTTCCTCTATTCCCTTTTTAACTTTCTTGTACTCCATGTAAGTTTCGTATATAGGCTGAAGTTCCTTGTGTTCCCTTGCAAGGGCCTGGAACCTCTTCTGGTCCGAAATAACTTCAGGTTTACCAAGGTTTTCCTCTATTTCTCTAAACTTCTCGGCAATCTTTTCCAGCCTATTCTCAATTGCCTTTTCCATTTGTTTACCCCATTAGATTTTGTTTTAATTAAGTTAGCCGATCTTTTTCCTATTTCAACTAAGGAGGACTTCATGGTTAAAAGGCTTCTGATTTTCCTCTTTCCCTTTATCTTAGGCTGTGGAGGGCCTGAGTTTGCAGTTTCCTACAGGTACGAACCTCCTGCCGACAATAGGGAGTGTTTGAGTAAGTGTAAGGAAGAGTTAACGTCCTGTGAGCTTTCCTGTATGGGTAAGAGGCAAGAGTGTTTGGATAGAGTTAGAAGGAGTGCTGAGAATATCTACAAGGAGGAGCTTAAGAACTACAAGAGGGAGCTCTCTGCCTACCAGAACGCCTACTCTTCCTATCAGAGGAGGCTCCTTGAGTGGAACAGGAGTTATAGGAAACTCTATAAGGACTACCTCTACTTTAAAAGGATGTGTAAGAAGGGCAAGGACTACTACGCCTGCCAGAGGAGGGATGACCTAGAAGAGGCCCTGCAGACCTTAAGTGAAACTAAGCCCACCCCTCCTGAAAGGCCGGTGAAACCTCAGCTTTCAGATATTATAAGGGAACTATCCTCTTCCTGCCCTTCAGACTGTGGCTGTAAGGAGAGGTACGATGCTTGTTTTACTTCTTGTGGAGGTAAGATAATTCCCTACAGGTACTGCGTTAAGAACTGCAAGTAGGAGGAAGTATGGAGGTTAAGACTCACCTTGGGATTGATAGGAGTTTAAGCGGAGAGCCTGTTTGCCTTTCAGATGGAAGGGCTGTTGTAAAGTTAAAAACAACTCCTGTTATGGCTGCCGATGAAAAGGGCCTCGTCCACGGAGGTTTCCTGTTTAGCGCTGCCGATTACTGTGCAATGCTTACGGTTAACCACCCTAACGTCGTTCTCGGCGGAGCTTCCGTTAGGTTTTTAAAGCCTGTGAAGGTTGGAGAGACTGTTGAGTTTGAGGGTAGACTGGTCTCATCAGAAGGTAAGAAAAGGGTAGTAGAAGTTACTGGAAGGAGAGATGGAGAGGAGGTCTTTAGGGGAGAGTTCGTCTGCTTCGTTCTCCCTACCCACGTCCTTGAAAAGCCTTAAGGTTAGTTCTGAGGTCTTGAAGGAGGCTGAGAAGGAGGGGAGCTCCAGGGAGTTCTTCTTCCGCCTCCTTGAACTCCTATCAGGTGGAGCTCTAAAGAGGAAAGAGATTAAATCTCTGAACCACGGGGAGTTGATAAAGGAGATAGTGAAGGAAAATTCCCTAGAAGATTACTTCTTCCCTTCAAGATCAAAGAACATCTACAACGCCCTTAGAAAGGCCTTTAAGCTTAAAGAGAGGGAAGAGGTAGAGAGTAAGTGGGAGGAGAACTTAAAGAACTGGAGGGAGGAGTTTGAGGAGCTCCTTTTAAAGGCTGCCTCTAAGTACCTGCTGAAAGTAAAGGATGAGGAGCTTTTAAGGGAGTTCTACAGGAAGGAGTGGCTTTTGCCTTCAGAGATTCTCAATGCCTTTGAGGGAAAGGACTTTAAAAATTGGATTTTAAAAGTTTCAACTCTTGACTTTTTAGAAAGGAGGCTTGAGAGGTGGCTGAAGCTTCCACCCTTTAAAAGGAGAGAAAAGATCTTAAAGGACATACTGAAAGCCTATTCTCTCAACTGTATTGAGCTTGCAATCTACGGCCTTTTTCCCCAGTGTGAAGGCGTTATTTGGGATACTTTCGTTAAGGAGAACACTCTAGAGGCTGACGTTGAGGCCTTAATAAGGAAGAGGAACAGGAAGTTTGTAACTATTCAGTACGCTACTAAACTCCTCCTTCAGGACGTTTTCGGCCAAGAGGAGCTCCCTTCCTTTTTAAACCATATCTCCTTTGTTGAGTATAAAGATGGAGTTCTCAACAGACACGCCATCGGCCACGGCGTTGCAGTTAAGTTTGGAACGAAGGAGAACTTCCTAAAGCTCTTTTACTTCCTTGACTTCCTATCTGAGATTATTGGTTTGGTCTTTAAAAGTAAACTGTAAAGGTCGTTCCTTTTGGGGAGCTCTCAAAATCAACTTTCCAGCCGTGGAACCTGACTATCTCCTTTACTACTGAGAGGCCTATTCCCTGGCCGGAGCTTCTTTTTCCCTTAACGAACTTTTCAAAAACCCTTTCCTTGATTTCCTCATCTATTCCGATTCCTGTATCTGAAACCTTTAAATACTCGTGGGTTAGCTGAACCTCTATCCTCCCCTTCTTTGTAAACTTCACTGCGTTATCAATTAGGTTGAAAAGGAGCTGTTTAAAGAGCGTGGGCTCTGCTGGAACGTTGGTGTCTTTAAGACTGTGGATAATCTCTATTCCCTTTTCTCTTGCCCTTCCTTCAAACTCCCTGATACACTCAAGGGCAACTGGTCTTAGGTTAACCAGCGGAAACTTCTTCGGTTTTTCAAAGAGTTTCTTTAGACCTTTAAGGATTTCCTCTATCTCAATGCACTTTTTAACTATTTCCTCAATATCTTTCCTCTGGGATCCGAACTCAAGGGCAATTTCGGCGTTTCCCCTAATTACTGTTAGTGGAGTCTTTATCTGATGAGAAAGGGTTGATATAACTTCCCTCTTTAGCTCCTCAACCTCCTTTTTAAGGGTTATCTCCTCCCTTAAGAAGACTCCGAATTTCCCTACTTTCTTACCTTTAAATAGGTAGTTCCTTCCCTTTTCCTCAAACTCAAAGGAGCCTTCTCCCCTTTCAAAGAGCTCCCTGTGGGCCCTGAATGCTTCGGGGCAAGGGTACCTTTCCCAGAGTTTCTGTTCTTTTCCTAAGAGTTCTCCCCTTTCATCAACTATTAAAATTTCCTCAAAGGACTTTCCAAGTTCTCTAATCCAGTCTATAGCCAATTCCCCAGACTGTCTGGATTCTCTCACCTAACTTATCCCTCAGGTACTTTATATAAACGTCAACCACCCTCTTTGAGCCCTCACCTTTCCACACTTTGTTAAATATTTCATCCTTTGAAACTACCTGGCCCTTCTTTGAAATTAAAACCTTTAAAACCTCCCTTTCCTTCGTCGTCAGTTTAATCTCCTTCCCGTTTACTATTACCCCTTTGGTAGTTAAGGAGAGCTCCCTCTTAGCAGACCTCCTTGAGCGACGGGTGAGGGCCCTTACCCTTGCAAGGAACTCTCTGATGCTAAAGGGCTTTGTAACGTAGTCGTCGGCTCCACTGTCAAGGCCTGCTACTTTATCTTCCTCTTCAGAAAGGGCAGTTAAAATCATTATTGGTATTTCAACTCCCTTTTCCCTTAAGAAACTACAGGCTTTAATTCCGTCGGTTCCAGGTAGCATAACGTCTAGGATAATCAGGTCAAATCTCTCTCCATAGCTAAATATTGCGTCATTTAAAGCCTCTGCAGTTGAAAAGAGCTTGACCGAATAGCCTTCCTTAGAGAGGGCCTTTTTAATGAGGTTTCCAACCGATAGGTCGTCTTCAACTACCGCTACTTTCATAGTTCCCTTTAAAACTTTACTTAAAACTGTATATTAAAATAATCTGACCCTTGAGGGAAGCTAATGCTTTCAGAAGAGTTCATCGCTGCTGTTGAGAGAGTTTTTACGTTGAAGGGATTTGATTTAAACGTTGAGTTTAGAGACGTTGAGTCTTGGGACGAAGCGATTTTCTTTACAAAAAGTTTGATTTCGGAAAAGGGCGTTAATTACGTCTCTTACCACCATACTTTTAAAGTTGAGTTCTTAATTGAAAACGGGAATTTAATTTCCCTCACATTTAAGCCTGGAGGTTTTTATGGAGACGCCTATTGATGTTGCCCTAAGAGCTTCCGAAAGGGCTGCAGAGGTCCTCCTTGACTACTTCGGAAGGGTTAGGGAAGTAGAGCTTAAAGCTAGGAATGACTATGTAACTGAGGCTGACAAACAATCAGAAATGATTATTATTAAGACGATACGGGAGGTTTTCCCCCAACACACTATAGTTGCTGAGGAGAGCGGAGGTTTTACAGGTGAAGGAGACTGGAAGTGGTACGTTGACCCCCTTGATGGTACGAAGAACTTCATTCACGGACTTCCTATGTTCTGCGTTTCAATAGGAATTGAATATAAGGGTCAGCTGGTAGGGGCAGTTATAAACTCTCCCATTCTAAATGAGGTTTTTGTTGCTGAAAGGGGAGAAGGCGCTTACTGTAACGGCCAGAGGTTAAGGGTAAGTAAGAGGAAGTTCTCCGAAGCCCTTATAGCTACAGGCTTTCCCTTTAGGGGGAAAGAGTACCTAGACAGTTATCTGAGTTGTTTTAAGGATGTCTTTTTAAAGGTTTCAGGCTTGAGGAGGTGCGGTTCTGCTGCCCTTGACCTTGCCTATACTGCAAAGGGAGTTTTTGACGGCTTTTGGGAGATGTCTTTAAAGCCGTGGGACATAGCTGCTGGAGCCCTCTTAATTGAGGAGGCAGGAGGAGTGGTTTCTGACTTTTTAGGTCAAGATAACTACCTTGAGAGCGGAAACATCGTTGGAGCTTCTCCTGAAACTTACAAAGAGCTCTTAAAAATAGTTCAAAAGCACCTCACCTAAGGAGGAAGAGATGGCATACGATGAGAAGAAGTGTGAAGGGTGTCCCCATGCAGACGCCTGTAAGACAGCCCAAGACCCGCTTGATGTAAAGCTTACCTGTAACCTATCAAAGATTAAGCACAGGATAGGAGTTCTGAGCGGTAAGGGTGGAGTCGGAAAGACTACTGTGGCAACGAACCTTGCAGCAGAGCTTGCAAAGAGGGGTTATAAAGTAGGCCTCCTTGATGCAGACATTCACGGACCGAACGTTGCTAAGATGTTTGGAGCAGAGGGACAGAGGCTGTTTGCCGATCCCAACAGCCAGACCATTAAGCCCTTTATTCCCCTTGGAATGCCCAACTTAAAGATAGTTTCAATGGCTTTCCTCCTTGAAAATCCAGACCAGCCTGTTGTGTGGAGAGGCCCTCTGAAGCACCAGGCTATAAAGCAGTTTTTAGCTGAAATTGACTGGGGAGACCTTGACTTTCTGATAGTTGACCTTCCGCCGGGAACGGGAGATGAGGCTCTAAGCGTTGCTCAGCTTATTAAGCCGATGGACGGCTTTGTTATAGTCACAACTCCTCAGGAAGTTTCACTTCTTGATACCCGTAAGTCTATCAGCTTTGCCAAGATGTTAAACGTACCGGTTCTCGGTATAGTTGAGAACATGAGCGGTTTGATCTGTCCCCACTGCGGTAAGGAGATAGACCTGTTTAAGGTAGGGGGCGGTGAAAAGGCGGCTAAGGAGCTTGGAATTCCGTTCCTCGGAAGAGTCCCGATTGAGCCTTCCGTTGTTGAAGCTGGAGATGAAGGCGTTCCCATCGTAATAGCTCACCCTGAAAGCGCTTCTGCTAAAGCCCTTATAGAGATTACGGATAGGCTGTTAGAGGAGATAGGTGAGACTGCCAAGGCTAACTAGGAAGACTTTTGCTGCGGGGGCTCTCCTGCTCTCGCTCTTTTTAATACTACTTGGAATTTATAGGGACGAACTGAGGATTATCTACAACAACGGGAAAATCCTTTGTCTTACGTGTATAGGGATTAAGTAATGTTGAAGGTTCCCTTCTTTAAAAACAGGAGACTCTACCAGTTTTTAACTGGCCTTCTTGCAAACCTTCCCCTTTACAACTTCATAACTGCAAGGCTCTATACCGGTAAATTAAAGTCCTTTCCCTTCCCCATAATGAACTGCTACGCATGTCCTGCTTCCCTTTACTCCTGTCCTATTGGAACTATTTCCCACTTTTTAGTAATTAGTAAAGTTCCCCTGTTTACGCTGGGGATTATTTCGGCAGTTTCGGCCTCCTTTGGAAGGTGGATCTGCGGTTGGGTCTGTCCCTTTGGCCTTATTCAGGACCTTTTAAACAGAGTTCCCTCTGTTAAGTTTGACCTTCCAAAGCCTTTTGTTTACCTAAAGTATTTAATGCTTCTCTTTGGAGTTATCCTCCTTCCTTTCCTCTTTAAGGAGCACTACTTCTGTATGGTATGTCCTACCGGAACTTTGGAGGCTGGTATCTACTGGGTTGCAGTAAGCTCGGCAATTTTGAATATGGCAGGTCCGTTTTTCCTCTTTAAACTTGCCTTTGGAAGTATGTTCCTCTACGGTTCTATCTTTATAAAGAGGCCCTTCTGCAGGTACGTCTGTCCCTTGGGAGCTCTCTTTTCCCTCTTTAACAAGCTCAGCATAGTTGATTTCTCTGTTGAAAGGGAAAAGTGTATAGAGTGTAACCTCTGTAAGAAGGCCTGTCCGGTTAACTACCCGATTTATGAAGACCCAAACTCTCCGGCCTGTTTAAGGTGCCTAAACTGTGTTAGGGTGTGTCCTGTAGTTAAGGTAAATAATCCCCTTTTAAGTGCTATCAAATTGGGTAAGGAGAAAGAGAGTTAACTCAACTCTCAGGTTTTCCTTCCGATAATTGAACTGAAATTCCCCTCAAGCCCCACAGCAAGCCGTTTTCGGCCGCATTAGGCGGTCAGATAGCCCCCTTTTCGGGGGTCCTTTCCTGGTATAATCCGATTCATGAAGTATTTAACGTTCCTTTTCTTATTTTTCTTTAACTTTAACGCCGTAGCTCTTACTCTAAAGCAGGCCTTGGAGTTTGAAAGGGCTCTAAAAGAAGGAGCCTGTAGCCAAGTTATCTTTAAAGAGCTTACCGAAACTGAGCTTAAAGAGCCCTTTTTACTCCTCTACTCTGAAGACTGTTTAAGTAGAGGAAGCTACAGTTTAGCGGCAAAGGCTAAAGGAGTTAAAAATTTATACGGTAAGTTGAATGTAGCCCTTTCCCTTAGAAAGGTAGGGAGGGAAGGAGAGGCTGAAGAAATCTTAAAAGAAGTCTTCTCCTTTGCTGATGCTCCTTCTGAAGATATTCTTTCGCTTAACCTTAAAGAATCCTCCTTCCTTTTTGAGCCAAAGGTTTTAAGAAAGAAAGTTTGGCTCCTTGCCTCTCAAAGGAATACCGATGAAGCTCTCTTCTACCTTTCTTATTTAAGGGGTGACCCTTACTATTTTTACCTGCTAGGTTATACCTACATGAAAGCAGGTAGAAGGGATACAGCAGAGAGTTTTTTCAAGCTCTCAAGCGTTCCAAAGAGGTTTTTCTACCTCCTCTTCCTATCAAAGGAGCCGGTTGAAAAGTTAAACTACTTTAAACAACTCCTTGATTCTCCTGTTCCTTTAGCAGTTAAAAGGAGAGCTTCAGTTTACATGCTTGACTACCTCTTTATGAAAGACTTAGGGCTTTTCAGGAGCGCTCTCTCTTTAGTGTCTAACCGTAAAGGACTAAAGGACATTTATACCTACTTTAAAGATAGGTACTCAATCTTTACTAAAGGCTGTAAAGCGAAAATTTCAAATTCGGTGCCCCAGAGGTGGTGGAAAGTTGCCTGCAGCGGGAGAGGGGAGCTCCCAAAGAGAATTAACTTCTACTCCCTCATGTTGAACCCTCCTAAAAAGTTTCCTTTTGACAAGGAGGAGGTTTTTAAGAGTTTTAAGCTTACCGATCCGGGGTTAAACTACCTGTACTCAAAGGGCTACTGCCAAGTTTTAACTCTGATAGAGGAAAAGACTCCCCAAACAGCGCTACTCATGAACCTCTGTGGAGATTACAGAAAGGGTATTAAGTTTGCATCTCCTTTTAGAGGGAAAATAGGAAGGTATCCCTACCTCCTTGCAGTTCTCTATCCAAAACCTCCTCTCTTTAAAGATGACCTTATTTCCCTCTCTATTGCTCGTCAGGAAAGCCTCTTTGAGCCGAGGGCCCTTTCAAGGAGCGGTGCCCGGGGGCTTATGCAGATAATGCCTTTAACTGGAAGGTACATAGCCAAAAAACTAAAAAGGGAAGACTACGATAAATCAATGCTCTTTGACCCAGAACTTAACTACAGGTTTGGTTCTTACTACATCCACTCTCTGCTAAAGAAGTTTAAGCTCTTCCCCCTTGCTGCCGCTGGCTACAACGGCGGGCCTGCTAGGGTTAGCAAGGCCTTAAAGCTCTTCGGTAAAATTAAAACACCCTCAGATTTAGTAATTTTCACGGACGTTTACCTACCCTTTGCCGAGACGAGGGATTACGTTAAAAGAACTGCAGTTAACCTTTACTTCTACTCAAACCTTTACGGAGAGGGGGAGGAATGGAGGACTTTCTTAAGGCCTTAGTCGAAGAGGGGTATAAGCCTAATACGATAGATACTTACAAAAGGGTTTTAAGGTACTTTGATGCCTTCTTAACCCTCTATAACTACGACCTCGTTAACTTCAGTGAAGATAAGCTCTACGGTTACTTTTCAGGCCGTTATAGGACGGAAAAGAGCTTTAGAACTGCTATGTCTGCGATTCAGCACTACTTAAAGTTTAAGGGAATAAAGAGGAGGTTAAAGTTTGTACCTCCTGAAACCGCGGAGTTTAAAGAGTTTAGACCTGTAAAGGAAGAAGAAATTTCACGCTTTGAGGAAGAAGTTAAAAAATTAAGGAGTAAAGAACTTCAAACAGCTCTACTTTTAATGCTTTACCTAGGCCTCTCTCCTGCAGAAATTGGTAAACTGAAGGTTAGTTCCTACAGTACCTTTATGGGAATACCGGTTCTTCAGGAAGGAAAGATTAAGCGGTTTGTGATTGAAGGTAAAGTTAGGGAGAAGCTTGAATCTATAAAGGAGGAAAAGTTACCAATCTCCCCTCTTCTAAACGTTAGGCCTGAAACTGTAAAAGTAACTTTTCACAGGCTTTTAAAGAAGTTAGGGTTTGGCTTTAAAGTTGCAGACCTTAAAGATACCTACGTGGCTAAACTCCTTAAGATGGGCCTGCCCATTGATATAGTAGTTGAGTTTTCCGGTAGAAGCCTTGAAAGGGTCTCCTACATAAACAGGATTTTAAACCTTCAGAGTAAAGCCGAAGTTATTGAGAGGAGTTTAAAAGGGAAAGATTAAGTACTTTTAACTCTTCCCTCTTTAGGGGAACTACTCTGCTTATAAAGATTTCCTCTCCATCTGTAAAGGTTGATGCCTCTCCGAGTTTGCAGAGTTCAAGGACTGCTAAGAAGTAGGTTATGGCTTCTAGTTTGCACGAGCTTTTCTCTATAAAGCTACTGAACTTTAGGAGGTAGTTTTTCTTTAAAAGAGCTCTTATCTCCTCTGCTTTATCTGAGATCTTAAAGTTTTCACTTGATAGCTTGAGCCCAACCTTTATCTTTGGTTTAAACTTTCTTTCAAGGACTTCCTTAAACGCCCTCTTTAGGTCATCTACAGTATTTGCAATCTTTACCTTTTCCTGAAACTGAAAGATTAGGTCTGAAGGATCGTGGGGAAGGTACTTTAAAGCTCTATCCTCTAACTTTTCAAGTTCAGCAGCAGCCCTTTTAGATTTTAAGTACTCCTCAATTATCTGAACCAGCTCCTTCCTCGGGTCTTCTTCATCTTCCCTAGGTATTAGAAATTCAGACTTGATCCTTGCAAGGGTTGCAGCCATTAAGAGGAATTCCGACGCCAGCGGAATGTTCAGCTCCTGCATCGTATAGATGTAGTTCAGGAACTCCTCCGTAATGTCTGCAATGGGAATGTCGTAAATGCTAACTTCTCTCTTCTTTATCAGGTAAATCAGAAGCTCAAGAGGTCCTTCAAAGACGGGAGTCTCTACCTTTACTTCCATTTAACCCCTTATTGCAGAAATGAGATTCGCGAACTCTGTGGTTAGAAGCTCCATCACGTCATCAACGGATATTAGTCCAACTAACCTTCCATCTTTATCAACTACTATTAAACGCCTTACTGCTGCATCTCGGAAGGTCTTTGTGAGCTCAAAGAAGCTGGCGTCTTCTCTAATCGTTATTGGGTCTTTAGTCATAACTTCCCTTACGGTAGTTTCAGGGCCTTTTCCCTCTCCTACTACCCTTACTGCAATGTCCCTATCGGTTATTATTCCGATGGGTTTATCCCCTTCAATTACGACTAGAGCTCCTATAAGCTTGTCCTGCATTCTCTTTGCAGCCAACTTTACAGTGTCATCTGGTTCAATTACTACTACTTTTCTCTTTATTAGGTCTTTTACAGGCATCTCTCCCTCCAGTTTACGTTCTAACCTTTAATTTAGGGCTTTTGGAGGGAGGTTGTAAAGAAAGGGGCGGACCGGCCCCTTTTAGTTATTCCTTTGAAATTCCTTTCAGGATAATTTCATACCTTGGATGATTTACGTTGTACATGTGAGGGAACTTCTGGTAGATAGGACCTGCATATATAGTCTTTCCGTTCTCTTTAACTTCAACTAGGATTGCAGGGTTTTGTGGTTCGTTTGTAGCCGATGTGTAACCGCTGTCAAGGACTAGGTGAGGAACAACGTATAGGACTTTAATTTCAAGTCCTTTAAAGCTTATAGTTTCTCCGCTTTTAACCTTTACCTCTTTGGCTACTTTTCCGGAGGTTTTATCAACTATGTCAATTGTTGCACTCTTCCATGTTTTTTGAACTTCCTCTGGGATGTTAATTGGTCTGTCAAAGTGGGTTAAGTTTTTACCGCTGTGCATTGCCATTAACTCTTTCTGCCCTCCGATTGGAGGATGGCCTTCAGGCATGTTTTTGATTGGCGGATGTCCTTCAGGAAGGTTCTTATTTATGGGTGGATGTCCCGGAGGGAGTTGTGACTTATCCTCTTTAGCAAGTTCCGTTAATGGTTTTGGTTCTATGGCTTTTGAACTCTCTTCCTTCTTTGGAGTAGTCTCTGAACTTTTACCGCACGCAGTTAATGTTGTTCCCGATAAAGCTAAAATTAGCGCAAGGGCAAGGCTCTCTTTCCTCATCGCACTCTCCTTAGGTTTATTTAGCTCTCAATTGTAGCAGAAATCAAGTTATAGGATCGTTTATATTTGCCGTCAATTTCTATAGAAATTTTGAATAACATGTATAGTTCTTTAAAATGCCTTTAAACCTTAGGGAGGTTCTATTCTTATGGAGAGGCGGGAATTCCTCAAAGTAGCCGGGTTAACCCTTTTAGTTGGTGCCGGTGTTAGAGTAAAGACTGGAGAGGGAGGGGAGCTCTTTAAGCCGGTTCTCATTTTTGACCAGGGAAAGTGTATGGGCTGTAAGGCCTGTATGGCTGCCTGCCAGCTTGAGCACGGCCTTAACGAAACTCCGGAGGTAAACCTGTTCTGGATTAAAGAGGAGGAAGTCGGCCGCTATCCTAAGGCAAAGCTAGTCTTCAGTCAGGAGAGTATATGTAAACAGTGTTTTGACCACCCGTGCGTTTCTGCGTGTCCCTTTAACGCGATAGAGGTTAAGGAGGGGGGAGTTGTAGTTATTAAAGAGGAAAAGTGTACAGGGTGTGAAAAGTGCGTTCCTGTCTGCCCCTTTGGTGGGATAGTCATTGATAGAGGAGACAAGGCTAGAAAGTGCGATATGTGTTTTGAAAGGAGTATAAAGGGTGGAGATATTCCAAGGTGCGTTTCAGTCTGCCCCAGCGGAGCTCTAATCTTCGGTAATCTCTATAGGCCTACAGGTCCCCTTAAGGAGCTCCTTAAGTCAAGGCCTGAAGTTAGGAGAGCTCTCTTAAAATCCCACCATGCAGAGATCGTTCCTGAGGTTGAGGAAGTTAACCCTTACTCCTACCCTGAGACTAAAAAACCTGAAGGGGATAGGATTGTTAACACCGTTTGCCTTGCCTGTAACGCCCGCTGTGGGTTGAGGGTTACCGTTAAAGGCGGAAAGCTCGTTCAGGTTGACGGTAACCCTTACCACCCTTATAACCGTTCTGGTAGAGAGATACCCTACGAAATTCCTTTGAGGGAGAGCTTTAAAGCGGTCGCCACCACCTGCGCAAAGCCTCAGATGGACAACGACTACGTCTTTAACCCCTACAGAATTACTCAGCCTTTAAAGAGAGCAGGGAAGAGGGGAGAGGGTAAGTTTAAGCCTATAAGCTGGGAGCAACTGATAAGAGAGGTTTCTGAAGGGGGATACCTCTTTAAAGAAATAGAGGACGAGCGCTACTACCCTGGAATTAAGGACGTTCTCTCAGATGAACCAGTTGATCCAGAAGCTCCTGAGCTTGGCCCTAAGAGGAATCAACTCGTATGGTTTACAGGGCGTTCTCAGGCAGGAAGGAGCCACTTTATAAAGAGGTGGGTCTTTAAAGCTATCGGCTCAAAGAACTACATAGCTCATACAGACATCTGCGGAATCGGTTTTAGGATGGGCAACTATGCCCTCTCTGACGGTAAGCAGGTTGAGTTTAAGGCAGACTACTGGAACTCAAAGTACATGCTGGTTTTCGGTTCAAACATCTACTCTGCTCAACAGCCTGGAGTTAACACTTCAGGGGCAATAATTGCAAGGAGGATTTCTTCGGGAGAGCTTAAACTGGTTTTAGTTGACCCTAGAGCTCCAAAAGCCGTAGCCCATGCCCACAGGTGGCTTCCAATTAAGCCTACAAAGGACGGTGCCCTTGCTATGGGTATTATAAGGGTGATGCTTGAAAATGGGTGGTACGACAAAGACTTCCTTACAATTCCTAACATGGAGGCAGCCCAAAGAGCTGGAAGGAACGTCTATACAAACTCAACCTACTTGGTGATCGTTGATGAAAAACACCCAGAAGCTGGAAAGTTCTTAAGGGTTAAGGATTTAGCCATTAAAGGCAATCCCGATGAGGAAGTTGTTATAGATCCTGAAACTAAAAAGCCCGTTCCGGCAACTTCAGTTGAAAGGGCAACCTTAGAGTGGGAAGGAGAGCTGAACGGGATTAAAGTAAAGACCGCCTTTAGCCTTATGAAAGAGAGCGTGTTTAAAAATCCCCTCTCCTTTTACGCTGAAGAGTCCGGAATAGATGAGAAGACTATTGAGGAAGTTGCTAAGGAGTTCTGGGAGCACTCTCCTTACGCTGTTGCTTACGCCTACCACGGAGGAGGAAACTACGTAGGGGGAACTTACGCAAGCTATGCTCTTGCTATGCTTAACGCTTTAGTAGGAAACATCAATAGGAAAGGGGGATACCTCTGTAGGGGAAAGGGAGCTGCAAGCTGGCAAAATGGCCTTTACGACCTTAAGGACTTCCCGGGGGCTAAGAAGCCCAGAGGAGTTAAGATATCAAGGGAGAAAGCTCGCTACGAGGATACTACAGAGTTTAAAAAGAGAGGTTATCCCTCAAAGCTTCCCTGGTTCCCCTTTACTAAAGGTGGACTTTCGGTTTCTGCAATTTCGGGAATTGACCAGAAGTACCCTTACCCCGTTAAGGTAGTTATTACCTACTTCTCAGACCTTATCTACAGTATGCCGGGAGGTAGGCGGTTCATTGAAACTTTATCCGATCCAGATAAAGTTCCCCTCTACATCTCTGTAGACGTTACGATAAACGAGACCAACGTTTTCGCAGACTATATAGTCCCCGATGTTACATACCTTGAAGGGCACTACGGATTCCTAACACCCCACGCTCCCGCCTGTCAGTTTACTGCTGTAAGAACTCCCGTTCTTGAACCTTTAGTCGGCAAGACAAAAGATGGAAGGCCTTTCTGCCTTGAAACTTTCCTAATAGACGTTGCCACCTACCTAAAACTTCCTGGATACGGAGAGAGGGCAATCCCGGGTAAAGACGGGAAACTATATCCCCTGGTTAGACCTGAGGACTACTACCTGAGGGGAATTTCAAACCTTGCCCATAACGCTAAGGTTAGGAGAGCTCCCAAAGAGGAAGTGGAGTTTGTGGAGAAGAACTACCCAGTTTCAAAGTATAAGGACATACTCTCTAAGGAAGAGTGGAAAAAGGTCTGCACGGTTCTTGTTAGGGGCGGAGTCTTTAAGCCCGTTGATAGCGTCTTTGATGAGAAGGGTAACTTTAAGTTTGGAATTCCTAAAGTCTGCATCTGGAACGAAAGGCTTGGAACTAGCAGGAACTCCTTGACAGGTCAGAGGAACTGGGGAACTCTCAAGTACTACAAGTCAACAACTTACTTTGGAAAACCAGTTGAAGAGGTCGATAGAGATTATCCTTTTGTCGTTATTACCCACAAATCAGCCCTTCACACCCAGTCAAGGACTATCGTTTACAACCAGGCACTCGTATATGAGCCCGACTTCCACCTTAAAATTAACCCTGAAGATGCAGATAAGCTCGGCCTTAAAGATGGAGATAGAGTAAAGGTTTACTCAGCTTCCTCCCCTGAGGGAGTTATTACGAAGGTTAAGGTTACAAACCTTATTAGGCCTGGAACTGTTGCCTACTCCCACCACTTTGGACACTGGCAACACGGAGCTTCCCCAGTTTACATAGAAAAAGCAGAGGAAGTTCTCCTCGGTGGTAGTAAAGTAGCAAAGGGTAACTGGACGAAGGTGAACCCTAAAAGGGGAGTAGGGATAACTATGAATAGAATTACCAGACTTGATCCTCAGCTTTATAATCTTCCCCTAGTTGAGCCTATTGCTGGAATACCCGATTTCTCAAGTACGAGGGTAAGGATAGAGAAGGTTTAGGAGGTGAGTTATGAGGAAGGCCTTGTTGATCCTAACGGCGATTGCCCTAGTCTCCCCTTCCTACGGAGGAGAAATTTCAAACCAGGAGATTTTAAAGAAGATTCAGGAGCTTGAGGAAAAAGTTGAGAGGTTGGAGAGGGAGAACAGGGAGCTCCGCTCCCTACTTTCAAAGAGTAAAGGAATTGTTTCTCCTGCTAGGAAAGAGGATACCCAGCTGAAAGTTGGTGGAAGGGTCCTCTTTAGGTTTTCCCAGACTCAGGACTTAGAGGAAGCCGGAGGGAAGTCAATCTACGGGGATCCCGGAAACGGCTTTACAGTTAGGAAGGCAAGGCTCTTTGTTAGCGGTAAAGTGGACAATGACTTTAAGTACAAAATTCAGATAAGGGCAGATAGGGGTTCAAGTGTAGAGCTCTGGGATGCCTTTGTAACCTACACTCCTTCCTCACTTCCCCTTTCGGTTAAAGTCGGTCAGTTTAAAGTTCCCCTATCGATGAGTTACCTTAAGAGCGGAACCAAACTAGCTCTTCCTGAAAGACCCGTTGCAGTTAATAAAATTGCTCCGGTCTGGAGGGACGTTGGAGTAGAAGTTAACTATGAACCGTTTGAAGGTTATAAGCTCGTTGGAGCCGTTCTAAACGGTGAAGGCTGGACTAACAAGGACAAAATCTACAACAAGGATAAGAAGTACGCTTACGTTCTGGCCCTTGAGGGAAGGCCTGTAGATACTCCTTCATACCTACTAAAGTTCAGAATAGGTTATGAGACCGGAACCGATTCTTCATCAAAGCTCATCTACTCAAAGTACGGGGCAAGGTCTGTAAAGCGCCGTCTTCTGGACTTTGAGGCTGCTTTAAGTCTAAAGGATTACAACTTGACCCTTGAAGGGGGATACCTCTTTGATAACCCAACCGATGCTAAAGGCATCAGTGGAGATTCTGTATCCCTTGGAAATGCAAAGGGTTACTACTTTCAGGTAGATTATGGCTTACCCTTTAATGAAAAAATTCACTTGGTCGGAAGATACTCTTGGGTTGACCCTAACGACGATAGAGATGATAAGTACGACCTATCCTACACGACGGTTGGTGCATACTACCTGATTCACGGCTGGCAGGCTGCAATCAGGACTTCCTATACATTTGCAAATCAGAGGGAGAGCAAGGAGGTTGACGATAACCTCTTTACCACAGAACTCCAGCTACTCTTTTAACCGGAGGAAGAAATGTTTAAAACTTTGATAAAGGCTTTACTCCTTTTAACGGTTGTTTCTACCGCTTCTTTTTCTGCTACCTATCAGGTAAGGGAGGTTGTTGATGTTAAACCTCAGCCAAAGGCTAAACTGGTTGAAGTCTGGATTCCCCTCCCTTACGAAAACGATTGGCAAAAGGTTAAAAACATTAAGGTTTCTTCGCCCTTTACTTTTACAGTTCAAAGGGAAAAAGAGTACGGTAACAGGTTTATCTACGTTAGGCACGAAGGAGCTTTGAGGGAACCGATAAAGATTACCGTTGAATATAGGGTGGAGAGGGAGGAGCTCTCACCTAAAAAGGAAGAGTGTAAACTTCCCCTTCGCTATCTCCTCTCTGACCGCCTTGTTCCCGTTGAGAAGTTTAAGAAGCTCGCACAGGAGATTACTTCCGGTAAGGAGACGGATGTAGAGAAGTTGAGGGCTATCTATGACTACGTTGTTTCCCATATGAAGTACGATAAGAGCGGTAAGGGTTGGGGAAGGGGAGACGCAATCTGGGCCTGTGATGCAAGGAAGGGTAACTGTACAGACTTTCACTCCTTCTTTATAGCCCTTTCAAGGGCTGTTGGGATACCTGCCGTATTTGAGATAGGACTTCCCATAAGTAAGGATGGCCTTGTTAAGGGTTATCACTGTTGGGTAGTTGCCTACCCTAACGGTAAAGTTTTTGGAATAGACGCTTCAGAGGCTTCAAAGCACCCTGAAAAAAGAGATTACTTCTTTGGGCACTTGTGTGACAAGCGTTTTGGTATAACAAGGGGAAGGGACATCCTCCTTTCACCTGCCCAGCATGGAGCGAGGTTAAACTACATATATAAAGCTTACGAAGAGGTTGATCTCTATCCTGCCGACGGCGTTAAAACCTACTACTTCGTTAAGAAACTAAAGTAACAGAGGGAGGAAATTCCTCCCTTCTCTTTGATAGAGATCAATGAGTTCGGAGAAGTTCAAGTTCTAATTTTTAGTGTCCCTGATTAAATCAGTTTACCTTGGAGGTACTATGATTCTGGCGATTCCCGTTGAGGAAAACAGAAATAGAGTTTCCCTCCAGTTTGGTCCGGCACCTGGGTTTGTGCTAGTAGATACTTCAACTGGTGAGAGGAGGTTTGTAGAAAATACTTACTCTTGTGGAGGATGTAAGGAAGGGTGTGGGGAAGGAAAAAATGCTGCTGATCTTTTAGCAGAGGAGGAAGTAGATGCTCTACTGGTTATAAGTATACCTGAGTCCCCTTTAATTAAACTTATGAGGAAAGGCATTGTGGTTTATAAATTACCTTCAAAAGTAGAAACAGTTGAAGAGGCTATAGAGGCCTTTGAGGGAGGAAAGGCTGATGTTCTTTACTTAAGCCATTTTTAGGTTTTGACGATCTTTACTTTTACCGATTTAAATCTGGCAGTTTTTACGAGTTCATCTGCCTCATCCCCAAAGAGCCTATTTATTTCGCTCTTACTGTGGTGGAACGTTGTAAAGAGGGTTCCCCTCTTTATGTGGGGGTTTTCTTCAACGGGGAGAGGGGAGCTCCTTCCGTATTTGCTCTCTAGAATTACTCTCTCTGGATGACCAAGCTTTTCTGCGTCTTCTGGATTCATGTAGAGAACGTCTTCCTGAAAGGTTTTGAACTTCCTTAAGGTAGAGCACCTGTTTGTCTGATTTGCATTGTTGTAGTGGACCAAGTTCCTTCCGGTTGTAAGGTAAAAACTTTCCAACTTCCCCTTTTTAAAGAGCTCCTCTACCATCCCCCTAATTCTGTAGGGGTTAAACTTTAAACTGGCCTTACCGCTTTTTGTTGGAAAGGAATCCTTGTGGAGAATTTCAGTTCCTCCGTTACCTTTCACAGGCCACTGAGGGGCGTTTAAGAAGTTCTCTTCAAGGAGTTTATACGTTGCATCTCCAAACCTAACTGGCGCCTCTTTCCTTAGACTGTTCCAGACATCCTCGCTCTTTTTAAAGCCGAAGTCGTGGCCAAACTCCTTTGAAACTCCTGCTATCACTTCCCAATCATCGGGGAGGGAGCTCTCAAAGAGAGGTTTGGAAAGGTGCATTCTCCTTTCGGCGTTTATGTACACACCAACCTTTTCGTAAGCACTCTTAACCCCAAAAATTACGTCGGCAAACTCTGTTATCCTACAGGGAAAGAGTTCGTTTACCACTAGAAAGTCAATTTTCCTTAGAGCTCTCTCTATCTTATTTAAGTTCGGGTGAACGTGGGCTATATCCTCTCCCATTACCCAGAGGGCCTTTATCTCTCCCCTAAGAGCTCCTTCTATAATGTCGGGAGTCATATAACCTATTTCCTCAGGCTTTTTGTAGTCTGGTAGGTAGTAAGGAAGTACCCCAACGTCGCAGGCTCCTTGAACGTTGTTCTGTCCTCTAAGGGGAATTAGTCCCGTTCCCTCTTTTCCGACATTTCCGGTTAATAGGGCGAGGTTGGCAATTGCCATTACAGATTGACTTCCGTCAATGTGCTCAGTTACTCCAAGTCCCCATAAAAATACAGTTTTCCTCTTTGAAATCTCCTCTGCTAATGAGTAAATCTGTTCTGTTACTCCCTCGTATCCAGGTAGTTTTCTGAAAAGTTCCGGTTTAGTAGTGGGGTCCTTTAGGATTTTTTCTTTAAACTCTTCAAAGTTTGAGATCCTCTTACTAACGAACTCCCTATCGTAAAGGCCTCTTTCAACGATTACCCGTGCCAGAGCATTTAAGAACAGGAGGTTAGATTCAAGAGGTAGGGTTACAGGGTACTTTGCAAACTTAAAGAGTCCGATTTCCCTTACGTCAACTACTGCCAGTGGAGTTCCTTCTCTTGCCTTTTCAATGATTCTGTGGCTAACTATAGGATGGGCTTCAGTAGTGTTTGAGCCAATTACGAAGATGAACTCGGCTCTGTAGATTTCATCAAAGGGAGCAGATGCTGCCCCTTCCCCTACCGTCTCTCTTAAACCTTTTAGGCTGGGGGCGTGGCAAATCCTTGCGCAGTTATCAACGTGTGGTGTTCCAAATACTTCCCTTGCAAACTTTTGGAAGAGATAACCACTTTCACAGCTAGTCCTTGCGCCGCCGATTGCTGCAAGTGACCTCCTTCCGTACCTTTCCTTAATTTCCTTAAGCTTATGAGCGGTAATTTTATAGGCAACTTCGTAGGGGACTTTCCTGAAGTTACCTTTCCACCTTTTAAAATCTTGCGGTTTGTAGTTGAACTCCTTCAGGAGATCTTCCTTGACGAGAGCTCCCTTTATCCTATCAGGGTGGTTGACAAACTGGTAGCCAAACTTACCTTTTATGCACAGCTTTCCTTTACTGACGACTCCATCTTGTAAGGGGACAATTCCTTTACCGTTGAAACCTATCTCGCACCCGACTCCACAGTAGGTGCAGACACTTTTTATCAAGTTAACCTCCGGGTCTGAAACTGTTCGGTAATTTTACAAGTTTGATTCAGTTCGGTCTAATTTATCATGATGCTAATGATAGAATGCTTGAAAATTTTTAATATAGGTAATAAATTAACTTCACCCTCCAGTTCCCATGGTACCCTCCTTTGGTTGGCCGCCGAGGCCAACCTTTCAATTACACGGAGTGACTTGGAATAGGTCATCATCTAGGGGGACGTTCTTTTTAATTTCCTCTATCTGGTACTCTCCTTTAGTTCCGTCCTCCTCAACGGTAATAACCTTTTTTAACTTCTTATCTTTAATGATGAAGATTATCTCTTTGAAAAATGCGTCCTTATGGTTGGGGGTTATTCTTACAACTTCCCAACTTTTGTTCTTCTTTAGCTCTTTTACTCTAAAGTCCTCTTTAAACTTTTCTGGGTTATCTATAAGTTCAATTAGAGCAAACACCGGTTGGTCTGCTATCTCTGCTATCTGGCACTCCCCTTCAATGGAGCTCTTTACCAGCTCTCCGTTTGAAACTATCAGAACTTTTGCTCCTTTAGTGTACTCCCACCTGAACTTTAATGGCCTTTTGTAGTAGATTACTCCTTCGTATAGGGAAACTTCATCTCCGGCAACTGGAAGTTTTGTCCTCTGTGAGAAGAGAATTTTTAGGGAGTTAACACCTTTAAATAGGGTGTAGAGCTCCCCTTCCTCTCCGAGGGCCGTTGTAGAGGTTAATATTGAAAGGAAAAGGACAACTAAGAACTTCACACCAACCTCCGTTAGATTAAATTAAGACTTAAACTCCTAAAGAGGTAAAGGTATGCGGGTTGTAGGTGGAAAGTATAGAGGAAGGAAGATTAAATCAATGCCGAAAAGGGAGGACACTAAACTTTTAAGGCCTACAACCGAGAGGGTTAAGGAGTCTGTTTTCTCAATTCTCAACAACTACCTTGAAGATACCAGGTTCCTTGATCTCTTTGCAGGGACGGGAGCCGTTGGAATTGAGGCCTTAAGCAGGGGTGCAGAAAAGGTCGTTTTCGTTGAGAGTGATAGGCGTTTCTGTAAACTCATAAGGGAGAACCTGAAGTCCTTAGGTATTCCTCCTGAAAAGTATGAAATCATCTGTGATGACTTTACAAAAGCCCTTAAGAAGCTGGGAAAAAGGGGAATGAAGTTTGACTTTATCTACGCAGACCCTCCCTACGAAAGGGGTTACTACACGAGGGTTGTCAATATGGTTAAGAACCTTGGGTTACTTGATGAAGATGGCCTTTTAATCCTGGAGGAGCCTAAGAAGAACCCCTTTATACCTGAAGATGAGGAGTGGCTCGTTGAAAAGCGCCACTACGGAACGACTATCGTTAGCTTCTTAAACTTCAATCCTGAAGGAGAGGAGTAATGTTCGTAATTTCTAAGAGTTTTGAGTTTGCCGCAGCCCACTCGGTTCACTCTCAGAGGTTGAATAGGGAGTGGGCGGGTAGCGATTATCCTAAGTGTCGCCGTCTTCCCGGCCACGGCCACAACTATAAGCTTACGGTTTACTTAACGGGGGAGCTCTCTCAAAGTCAAATGGTAACCGACTTTGGTCACCTAAAGTGGTTAAAGGAATTTATTGACGACTGCTTTGACCACAAGCTGATTATCGGAGTGGATGACCCAGCCTTTGAACTCTTCTTTAGCAAGCTGGAGCTCCTTGACGGGAAGGAGATTAAATTTCCTTTTGAGACGAGAATTACCATTGTTGACGAGAACTTTAGGTTAAAGAGCTTTTTTGGACGGTCTCTAACTTTAAGGAAAATTTCCACCTGCAATTTCGTTACCTTCGGAAGTTCTCCTCTCCAGAGTGACCCAATCCTTGACTTCTACCAGAGGCTAGTTGACGGAATTGTCCTCTTTAAAGGTTCTCCGACTTCAGAGAACTTGGCAAGGTTCTTTTACTACTTTGTAAAGGAAAACGTTAAGCCTTTGGGAGTTGACTGTTACAAGGTATCAATAAACGAAACTCCAAACTCATGTGCTTCTTACAGTGAAAGATGAAGGAGAAGTTAGATAAGGTTCCCGAGCTCCCCGGTGTTTACCTCTTTAAGGATAGGAGTGGGAAGGTTCTCTACGTTGGAAAGGCAAAGAACTTAAAGAGCAGGCTTTCAACACATCTAAGTGCAACTAACCCTAACGATAAGAGCTATAGGATAGTAAGGGCTTCCTCCGATTTTGACTTCATAGTTGTAAAGAACGAAAGGGAAGCACTAGCCCTTGAGGCTGAGCTTATAAAGAAGTACTTGCCTCCCTTTAACGTTCTCTTAAAGGACGATAAGAGCTACCCTTATTTAGTGATAACCGAAGAAGAGTATCCTACGGTTAAGCTCGTTAGGAAGAGGGAGGGAGGAATTGGGAGAGAAAAGTTTGGCCCTTTCATACCCCCTAAAAATGCCCGCCGTTTAAAGGAGTTAATCCACAAAGTTTTTAAGCTTAGGAAGTGTAAAGAGCTTAAGAGGAGAGATAAGCCCTGCTTAGAGTACTACATTGAAAGGTGCACTGCTCCCTGTGCGGGAAAGGTAACGAAGGAGGACTATAGGAAGCAGGTTAGGGGAGCTCTCTCCTTTTTAAAGGGCAACGTAAAAGAGCTTATTAGGGAGCTCCACTGTGAAATTGAGAGGGCAGCTGAGAACCTCCAGTTTGAAAGGGCTGCCCTACTGAGGGATCAGCTTATAGCTATAAAGAACGTTTATGAGAGGGGAGCTCTCCTATTTGAGGAGTTTCCAAATGCCGACTTCTTCTACTTGGAAGAAAAGGGAGGTCTCTTCTCTGGGATAAAGCTAACTGTTAGAAACGGAATCCTTTACGGTAAGGAGATTTTTACTTTTGATCCAGTAGACCCCTGGGAGGAGAGTCTCCTTGAGGCTCTCTTTAACTACGGTGAAGAAAGGCTTAACGTTGACGTTATCGGAACAATTTGGCTAAAGAACACCTATTCAGAAAACCCTCCGCCGGAAAAGGTTGTTGCCAATTTCACCTCCCTTGAGCCTTCAATAAGGACCGAGCTCTTTCCAAATGAGCTCCTTTCCCTCGTTAAAAGGAACAGGGAACCTGTTAGTTACAACCTATCCTTAAAGGCGGTATCTGAGGAGTTTGAAAGGGTTTTCCTTGACTCTTTTCCCAGCAGAATTGAGTGTTTTGACATTTCTACCCTTCAGGGACGCGGGACTGTAGGTTCCTGCGTAGTTTGGGAAAGTGGAAGGTTCGTTAAGAGTAACTATAGGCGCTACAGGGTTAAGACCGTTAAAGGGGTTAACGACTACGCCTCAATGGAGGAAGTTTTAAGGAGAAGGTTTAAGAGAATTAAATCTGGTGAGGTAAAGCCTCCAGACCTTGCGCTTATTGATGGTGGAGTAGGCCAGCTTAACGTTGCTTTGAAAGTTAGAGACGAACTTGGACTTAACTTTAGAGTTTTCTCCCTTGCAAAGAGGGAGGAGACTATATTTACAGACGACGGGGAGGTTGTTCCACTTAAGAACTACCCACACCTCTTTAGGCTCTTTACTTCAATAAGAGACGAAGCTCACAGGTTTGCAATTTCCTACAATAGGAAGGTTAGAACTAAGGAGATGCTAAAGAGTCCCTTTGACGGTATTAAGGGGCTGGGGGTAAAGAGGAGGGAGCTCCTAAACAGGTTTTATCCCGACCCAAGGGAGCTTGCCCTCATCACTCCTGAGGAGCTTGTAAAGATTGGAATACCAATGAAGGTTGCTAAAGAAGTTATTGAGAGGGCCAAGGAAATCTTTAATTGAACGGAGGTGGGATGTGGGTATGTGGGACTGGAAGGATGAAGAGGTAAAGAGGGGGGTGAGGAAGGTCCTTAAGCAGAACCTTTGCTGTGGAAGGGATGATAAACTTGCCATTTTGACAGATACCTATAAGGAGAGGGTTGGGGAGCTCCTCTTCTGGGAGGCTACTAACCTAAATATTCCGGTTTTTCACCATACCTACCAGCCAACTGGAAGGCACGGCCTTGAGCCCCCTGAGAGCGTCTGGAGGGCAGTTTTCGGTCAGGAGTTCGTTGAAGAGGTTAAAGAGAAGGGGCTCTTTGAGAGGATTTTAAAGAAGGAGCTCTCGTCATCAGACGAACTTGAGGTAAAGGAGATACTCCTTGAAACAACTTCTCCAAATCAACTTCCAACTGCCGTAATAGCCGTTAACCAACACTCAATCTCCCATACCCTATTTAGGGAACTCTGTTCAGAGTTCCTCTCAATTCGATTTGCAAGTATGCCCCTCTTTGAACCCTTTATGTTCTATACCTCTTTACAGGCAAACTGGAACTTAGTTTCAAGGCGTTCTATAGAAATTGCCTCTCTCCTAACAGATTCAGTCTCTGCCCGTATTACCTGTCCCCTTGGAACAGATTTAAAGTTTTCCTTAGACGGAAGGGAAGGGCTTGCTGATACGGGGAAAATCTGTTCTCCGGGGGATTTTGGAAACCTTCCTGCAGGGGAAGCCTTTGTAGCTCCTGTTGAAGGAACTGCAGAGGGCGTTTTCGTAACCCGTTACGCTCCAGATAGGGAGCTTAAATCTCCAGTTAAGTTTATAGTTGAGTCTGGAAGGGTAAGGGAAGCTCTTGGGGAGGACGATTTCTCAACCTTCATCAATTCCTTGATCCATAAGGAGAGAAACGCAGATAACGTTGCAGAGTTTGGAGTTGGAACCAACGAAAGGGCTAAGGTTAAGACTAACATCTTAGAGGCTGAGAAGATCTTAGGAACCTGTCACATAGCCCTTGGAGATAACAGCTCCTTTGGGGGGAAGGTAAAGGCGAACCTCCACATAGACCTTTTAATTGAAAGGCCGACAGTTATCCTTGAGCTGAAGAACGGAAGGGATTTCGTTTTAATGGAGGACGGAGAGCTAAAAGTTTAAAGGGGGCAAAAGCCCCCAATTGACTTAAGCAGAAAGGGCTGCCTTTGCCTTTTCTACAACTGCTTTAAAGGCTTCAGGGTCCCTTACAGCGAGGTCTGCAAGTATTTTCCTGTCAAGCTCAATTCCAGCCTTCTTAAGACCGTGAATAAACCTGCTGTAGTTGAGTCCAAGGGGCCTTACTGCAGCGTTAATCCTCGTAATCCAAAGTCTCCTAAAGTCCCTCTTCTTCGTTCTCCTGTGCTCGTAGGCGTAAAAGAGGGACTTCATTACTGCAATTTTCATCGTCCTGTAGAGCCTTGAACGACCTCCAAAGTAACCCTTTGTCAGCTTCTTAAGCTTCTTCCTTCTCTTCCTTCTTGGGCTGTACTTGACCCTCATCTTCTACCTCCTTTTTAGCTTTGCAGGCGCCCTTTAAAGGGTCTTTAAGCCTGCTCAAGCTACATGTAGATGACCAGCTGTTTGTAGTTTGCTGCCTGAGCTCCTTCTAGATACTTGGCCTTCTTAAGCCTTCTCTTCCTTCTCCTGTTCTTCTTTGTCAAGAGGTGGCTCTTGTTAGGGGACCAGTGCTTTATTTTCCCCTTTGCCGTAACTTTTACCCTCTTGGCGGCAGACCTACGGGTCTTTATCTTGGGCATCTTAAGCCTCCTTTGGGTTTTAAACGGGTTGGAATTATAAGCTATTTTTTCTTAGGTGCAAGTATCATTATCATGTCTCTGCCTTCTTTCTTGGGCTTTTTCTCCATCTCTGCAATATCCTGAACAGCTTCGTATATCTTCATGAGCTGGGCTTCTCCAATCTCAACATGTGCCTGCTCCCTTCCTCTAAACATAACGACAGCCTTTACCTTGTTCCCCTTCTCAAGGAACTTTCTCGTCTGTTTTATCCTTACCTGGAGGTCGTGTTCGTCGGTTTTCGGGCGGACCTTTACAGTTTTGACTTCAACCGTTTTCTGCTTCTTCTTTGCTTCGTGCATCTTCTTTTGCATCTGGTACTTGTACTTTCCAAAGTCCATAATACGGCAAACCGGAGGTTTTGCGTTAGGAGAGACCTCCACCAGGTCAAGCCCCTTTTCCCTGGCAATTTCAAGGGCTTTATAGGTAGGCATTACTCCGAGTTTTGTTCCGTCTTCATCAATAACGAGAACTTCCCTTGCTCTGATTCTCTCGTTTACCCTCGTTTGTTCAAGCTTCTTACTAATGGCTTACCTCCTCCAATTAGCGTTTTTCTTTTATTTCAGTTTGGATTTTATCCAAAAACTCTTCTATTGTCATGGTTCCAAGTTCCCCTTCTCTCTTTGATCTGACTGAAACCGTTCCATTTTCCATCTCTTTAGCTCCCACGATAAGCATGTAGGGGATTTTCTGGGTTTCAGCTTTCCTGATTTTATAGCCGACCTTTGCGCTTTCGTCGTCAAGTTTTACCCTTACTCCGGCGTCCTTTAACTTTCTGTAGACCTGCTCTGCGTAATCAAGGAACTTGTCGCTAACAGGGATAACTACAACCTGAACAGGTGCAAGCCAGGTTGGGAAGAGGCCTGCGTAGTGTTCTATGAGGAGGCCGATAAATCTTTCTATACTTCCCATTATTGCCCTGTGGACCATAACCGGACGCTTCTTCTGTCCGTCCCTGTCTACGTAGGTTAGGTCAAACCTCTCTGGAAGGTTAAAGTCAACCTGAATCGTTGGGCCGTCCCACTTCCTTCCAATTGCGTCTAAGACGGCTATGTCAATCTTTGGCCCGTAGAAGGCCCCATCTCCCTCAACTATGTTGTACTCAAATCCCCTCTCTTCGAGGGCGTCTATTAGGGCCTTTGTTGCATGCTCCCAGGCCTCATCACTTCCTATGTACTTTTCTGGCTTTGTTCCTATGTTGATTATGTAGTCAAGGTTGAATATTCTAAGGAGCTCCAGTATGTAGTCCATTACGCCTTGAATTTCCTCTTTGAGCTGGTCGGGGCGACAGAAGATATGGCCGTCGTCCTGTGTGAAGCCCCTGACCCTCAGTAAACCGTGGAGGGAACCGCTCTTTTCGTACCTGTAAACTGTTCCGAGCTCAAAGAAGCGGATTGGGAGCTCCCTGTGGCTCCTGGGTTGGGATTTGTATATGAGGATGTGGCCAGGGCAGTTCATTGGCTTTACTGCGTACCAGTGGGCCTTTTCAATTTCCTCACAGGTTAGAGGAACTTCCTCGTTTCCAAGTCTCTCCTCTTCATTGTGCTCAACCACTGGAACGAAGAACATGTTTTCCCTGTAGAAGTTGTAGTGGCCGGAGATTTTCCAGAGGTCTGCCTTCATTATGTGGGGAGTGTAGATCCTCTGGTATCCCCTCTTCCTGTGCTCCTCCTCAACCCACTTCTCTATTTCCTGCCTGATTACGGCGCCGTTTGGATGCCAGAAGACGAGTCCGGGGCCGGCCTCCTCGTAAATTCCAAAAAGGTCAAGCTGTTTACCTATAACCCTGTGGTCCCTCTTCTTTGCTTCCTCTAAGCGTTTTAGGTACTCTTTAAGCTGACTCTTCTTCCAGAATGCGGTTCCGTAGATCCTCTGGAGCATCTTGTTCCTTGAGTCGCCCCTCCAGTAGGCGCCGGCAGTTGATAGGAGCTTAAAGGCCTTTACTTGTCCGGCGTTCTCAACGTGAGGCCCCCTACAAAGGTCAAAGAAGTCCTCTCCGAGCCAGTAGATTGAGATTTCCTCTCCTTCAGGAATTGATTCTAAGAGCTCCAGTTTATACTGGTCACCTTTAAAGAGCTCCCTAGCCCTTTCCCTGCTTATCGCTTCTCTCCTAAAGGGCTCTTTTTCCTTTACTATCCTCTCCATCTCCCTCTCTATCTTCTCTAGGTCTTCTTGGGAGATGGTCTCGGGAAGGTCAAAGTCGTAGTAGAAGCCCTCCTCAGTTGCCGGGCCTATACCCAGTTTAACTTTCTCCTTTCCGTAGAGGTTCTTGACGGCCTTTGCTAGAATGTGAGCTGTACTGTGCCTTAGTATTTCAAGGCTTTCAGGGTCTTTAGGAGTTAGTATCCTTATCTCTCCACTTTCCTTAATAGGAGTGTGGAGGTCAACGATCTGGCCGTTAAAGACCGCTCCTACTGCGTTCTTTTCAAGGCTTTTTGATATCTTTGAAGCGATTTCCTTTACAGTTACAGGCCTGTCAAACTCTAGAGTACTTCCATCAGGTAACTTTATCTCAATCATTTCCCTTTGCTCCTTCACCTGTTTTGATCTTGTGAATTCTACTACTTTTTCTTCTGCTCAAGGCCGTTAGTAAGTATAAAGTCTCTGTTAATTTCGGTATAAGTGATTTCCCCTCCAGGTTTTACCCTATACTCCCTCTTATCCGGCGGTGTCCTTTCGTACAGCAAAACCCTCTGGGCAAGTTCTTTAAAGAGGGGAACCGCAATTTTACTTGCCCAGAGCATATTTTTGGGGACTTTCGGTTCATCTACAGTTACAACGAGAACGTAACGGGGGTTTGTTATAGGGAAGGCACCGGCAAAGGTGGCTGTTATCTTGCTCCTGTTGTAGCCTCCTATTTTAGGGTCGTACTTTACGGCGGTTCCAGTCTTTCCTCCGATGTAGAAGTTAACGAGTTTTGTTCCTACTCCTGTTCCTCCCTCTACAACCATTGTTAAGATCCTTCTCATCACCTTTGAGGTCCTATCAGATATAACCCTCCTTAATTTAACAGGTTGAAACTCTTTAACGACCTTCCCTTTCTCATCAATAACTGCTTTGAGTATCCTAGGTTTGTAGTAAATCCCTCCGTTTACTAAAGTAGAGTAGGCTGCAGCGAGCTGGAGTGTAGTTACCGATATGTTGTGTCCGAAGGAGAGAGTGGCAAAGTCAACGTCCCTCCACTTTTTCCAGTTGCGTAAAATTCCGGGGCTTTCTCCGGGGAGCTCTATCCCCGTCCTCTTACCAAAGCCGAAATTCCTGTAGTACTGGTATAGTTTCCTTTTTCCGAGGAGCTGGGCAACCTGAATTATTCCAACGTTGTCTGAGTACTCGATAATCTCCCAAGCCCTTAGTTTTACGTCCCTTCCGTGGAACTCATTTTTAAAGACTTTGTTTCCCACTTTCATTGTGGGAGGGCAGTGAAAAACTGTATCCTTCGTTATTAAGCCTTCGTTAAGGGCTGCCGCTAGAACGAGAGGCTTCATAACTGAGCCAGGTTCGTAAGGGGAAGTAATGAACCTTGGGATTAGGTGCTTGAGATTCTCCTTTGTCCTCTTTTGGCCGTACTTGTAGTAAGGCCAGGAGGTTGCGGCTAAAACTTCACCGCTGTTAGGGTCCATAAGGACGGCGTTTATAAAGTTTGGATGCCACTTATTTCCATACTTTTCAACTGTCTTTTCAAATATGTACTGTAAGTTCCCGTCTATTGTTAACTCAACGTTGTTCCCCTTTTTTTTCCTTAGGAAAACAGTTGCTTCCTTTCCTAAGTAAACCTTTCCCTGAACGTCCTTTTCTCCTGAGAGTTTTAAGACGTCCCCAGTTATAACGTTTTCCTTTTCAAGGAGGTATTCAAGATTGTAGAGACCTTCTCCAAACTTATTGGTTATCCCAACTACAGTTGAGCCAACTTGGTAGGGGTAAACTCTTACGTACTCTGTTAAAAATCCAATAAGGTCCGGGTGTTTTTTTCTAAACCTGTTCTCTCCAGATAGGGTGTAGTAAATTCTTAGTGCAGTTCTTACTGCCCTTTTAACTTCTTTGGGGTCTTCAGGAACGTCCTTCTTCAGCCAAACAAAGGGAACTTTGATCTTTTTGCCGCTTTTAGTTACAACTACCGTGTACTTCTTTTCATAGGCCTTTCGGAGCTCCTCATCTGAGATAACGGATAGCGGTTTAAGGGTCTCTAAGATTTTGGAAATCCTCTTTTCACCTATCCCCGACTTCTGGGCGTACTGCTCAATTACGGAAGGTTTTCCCTTAATTATTTCCTTAAAGAGCTCCCAGTCTTTAATCTCTGTTGGCCTTAGGTAAAAGGAGATTACTTTTAAGCTCGCTGCAAGTAAACTTCCGTTCCTGTCTAAAATCTCTCCCCTTTCACTTGAGAGTTTAAATATCCCTGTAAACTGGGATGAGGCCAGTTTTAACCACTTTTCCTTGCTAAAGTATGAAAGGTCAAATATCCTCCACGTAAAGATAATTACTAAAAGGAGGCTCATAAAGAAGAAGTAGTTGAGCCTATCTTCTTTAAAGGGTTTGAGGAAGCCGTATAACTTTGAAAGGAGCTCCTTAAAGAGGATAAAAAGCCTCATCTAATGTACTCTACCTCGTCCTCGTTAAAGTCTTTAAGGTTACTGCTATTCTTATCTACCAACTCTGGTCTTACCTTTGAGTAATACTCTACCATTAACCTCGTGTTTTCATCTTTTAAATCCCTAATTTCTGAAACGAGAGAGCTTATCTTCTTCTTCTCTTCCGTACACTTTGACCTTACTTCAATTACTTTGCTAACTACCAAAATGGCGGCTACTGTTGATACTAAGTAGAGTAGGATACAACTGAGCTGAAGGAGTTTACCCATATCCCTTCAAGTCCTATATTATCCTTTAACCTCTGCGCCCGTAGCTCAACCGGATAGAGCACAGGCCTCCGGAGCCTGGGGTTGGGGGTTCAAATCCCCCCGGGCGCGCCACTAATCTTTCTTAGCCTGTTTGATTATCGTTTCGGGAACTTCTATCGGGTAGTCTCCGTCAAAGCAGGCTGTACAGAAGTTTTCCTTACCTCCTCCTGCTGCTTCAATCATTCCCTCAAGGGACAAGTACCCTAAAGAGTCAGCCTCAATGTAGTGGCAGATCTCCTCAACAGAGTGGGAAGAGGCAATTAGTTGCTCTTTAGTGGGAGTGTCAATTCCGAAGTAGCAGGGCCACTTTGTTGGAGGAGAGCTGATCCTCATGTGGACTTCCTTTGCTCCAGCTTCCCTGAGCATCCTTACTATCTTCCTGCTCGTAGTTCCCCTTACTATTGAGTCGTCTATAACTATTACCCTCTTACCTTTAAGTAACTCTGGTACCGGATTTAACTTTACTTTTACTCCTATATCCCTCATCTTCTGTTGGGGCTTTATAAAAGTCCTTCCGACATAGTGGTTCCTAATTAGGGCAAGCTCAAAGGGGATTCCCGACTCCTGGGAGTAACCTAGTGCCGGAACTACTCCAGAGTCTGGGACTGGAACGACTATATCAGCCTCAACTGGGTTCTCCCTGGCAAGTCTCCTTCCAAACTCCTTTCTTACTTCGTAAACGCTTCTCCCAAATATTTTGCTGTCCGGCCTTGCAAAGTAGACAAACTCAAAGATACACTGGGATTTCCTTGCTCCTTCTGAGCCGGGAATCCTGTAGCTCCTCATCTGACCGTTTTCAATCAAGACTATTTCTCCCGGCTCAACGTCCCTTATGTACTTAGCTCCAATCAGGTCAAATGCACAGGTCTCTGAGGCAAAGACTGGACTTCCATCAAGTTCACCCATACACAGTGGCCTGAATCCCCAAGGATCCCTAATCGCTATTAATTTCTTGTTGGTCATAACAAGGAGGGAGTAGGCTCCTTTGAGCTTACCTAAGGCATCCATTAGTTTGTCAAGGAACTTCTTTTTCTTAGACTTGACTATTAGGTGAACTATAACTTCTGAATCGGAAGTTCCCCTAAATATTGAACCTTCCTCTTCCAGTTCTTCCCTCAGTTTAAGAGCGTTTACCAGGTTTCCGTTGTGGGCTATAGCCATCTGTCCGTTTTTAAAGGAGACAACTATCGGCTGAATGTTATCTGGCGAGTCTGAAGCTCCTGAAGTTGAATATCTGTTGTGGCCCACGGCTACGTGTCCGGTAAGTCTCTTTAAGTTTTCATCCTTAAATACGGATGAGACTAGACCAAAGTCCCTGTGGTAGGCGATTCTATTTCCATCGGTTACTGCAATTCCGGCGCTCTCCTGTCCCCTGTGCTGAAGAGCGTAGAGACCAAGGTAAGTATAGTAAGCTGCGTTTGGGTTGTTGTATATTCCAAAAACTCCGCAGTACTCTTTCATCTTTAAGCCCTCACGAGGAATCCTTGTAGAGCTGTAAATTATACACCGGTTATGCTTTTTCCTTTATAATTTTCAGTGATTAAACTAACTAAGTAAAGGAGAAAGGATTATGGAAAAGAGAGAAAAGCTCTACGAAGGGAAAGCAAAGGTTCTCTATAAAACCGATAGTGATAACCTCCTTGTTGCCTACTTTAAAGATGACACTACGGCCTTTGATGGAGCTAAGAAGGAAGTCCTTGAGGATAAGGGCGTGATAAACTGTGCCATCTCAACAGTTATATTTAAGTACCTTGAAAAGCACGGAATAAAGACCCACTTTGTTGAAAGGCTATCTCCAAGGGAGATGCTTGTAAAGAAGTGTGAGATTATTCCAGTTGAAGTAGTAGTTAGAAACGTTGCTGCCGGCAGTTTCTCAAGGAGGTATGGAGTAGAGGAGGGAACTCCTTTAAAGGAGCCTTTAGTTGAATACTTCTACAAGAACGATCAGCTTCACGACCCGATGGTCTGTCCAAATCACGTTTACCTCTTTGGTTGGGCTACGAGGGAGGAGCTCGGTCAGATGACAAAGACCGCCCTTGAAGTAAACGGGCTCCTTAAGAAGTTCTTTGACGAGATAGACATTCAGCTTGTTGACTTTAAGCTGGAGTTTGGAAGGTGCAACGGTGAAATCCTTTTAGCAGACGAGATCACTCCAGACTCATGCCGTCTCTGGGATAAGTCTTCAGGTGAAGTACTTGATAAGGATAGGTTCAGGAAGGAAATGGGTAAGGTAGTTGAAAGTTATAAAGAGGTTTATAGGAGAATAATGGACAGGTACGAGGAGGTTGAGGAGTAAGTATGGAGAAGAAGCTTATCCTCTCAAACGTTGACAAAGAAATGAAAATAGCCCTTGAGAAGTACGAAGAGCCTAAGGATATAAAGAGAGTTCTCTCTGGAATGAGGCCGACTGGGAAGTTACACCTTGGAAATTACTTTGGAGCTCTAAAACCGTGGCTGGAGCTCCAGGATAGGGCAGAGAGCTTCTTCTTCATAGCCGACTGGCACGCAATAACTACCTCTTACCAAGATACGAGAGATTTGGCCGAAAATACGGTTCAGATGATGGCCGACTGGCTTGCCTGCGGTCTTACTCCCGAAAAGAGTACACTCTTCGTTCAGAGCTGGATTAAAGAACACGCAGAGCTCCACCTGCTCCTTTCAATGATTACTCCCGTCAGGTGGCTTGAGAGGAACCCGACCTACAAAGAGATGATGGAGAACCTCAAGGACAGGGAAATTGCAACTTACGGTTTTCTAGGCTATCCTGTTCTGCAGACTGCCGATATAGTTCTCTACGATGCCGATACTGTTCCGGTTGGAATAGACCAGCTTCCTCACCTGGAGCTCTCCAGGGAAATTGTAAGGAGGTTTAACAGGTTCTTCGGGGAGCTCTTGGTTGAGCCTAGGCCTTACCTTTCTGAAGCTCCTAAGCTTCCCGGCCTTGACGGTAGGAAGATGAGTAAGTCCTATGGGAACTGTATTTACCTTTCAGACTCTAAGGAAGAAGTTGAGAAGAAAGTTCGTTCAATGGTTACTGATCCTGCAAGGGTGAGGAAGACAGATCCTGGCCATCCTGAAGTTTGCACAGTTTACGCCTACCATAAAATGTTTACTCCCGAAGAGAAGGTTAAAGAGATTGAGGAGGCCTGCAGGAAGGGAGAAATAGGATGCGTTCAGTGTAAGAAACTCCTTGCTCAGAATATCAACTCCTTCCTTGAACCGATAAGGAGTAAAAGGGAGGAGCTCCTATCAGATAGGGATTCTCTAATTGATATCTTTAGAGAGGGCTCAAAGAGGGCTTCTGAGATTGCCAGGAAAAAGATGAAAGAGATTAAGAAGGCGGTGAACTTCCTTGTGTAAAGGACTTAAGAAGCCGGTAGGTAAACAGATAGGGATTTTTATCTTCCTCGTTGGCCTTCTGATTTTTTACGTTTATTACCACTTAAAAGGTTTTTAATAAAAGGAGCTCCCTTTGTGGGTTGAACTGACAAAAGATGAATGGTTTATGAAGTTAGCTCTCTCTGAAGGTTATAAGGGAAAGGGAAAAACACTTCCAAACCCTGCCGTTGGTGCAGTTGTTGTTAAAGATGGTAAGGTAATTTCAACCGGATACCACGAGAGGGCAGGTTTGCCCCACGCTGAGAGGATTGCTCTTGAAAGAGCAGGGAAGGAAGCAAAGGGAGCTACCCTTTATGTTACTTTAGAACCCTGCAACCATTACGGAAGGACTCCTCCCTGTACAGAAGCCATAATCTCGGCGGGGATAAAAAAGGTTGTTATAGGCGTTAGGGATCCAAACCCTGTAGCTTCCGGTGGAATTGAAAGGTTAAAGAGGGCAGGTATAGAGGTTGAAGTAGGAGTTCTTGAAAGGGAGTGTTTTGAGCTCATAGAGGACTTTGTCTTTAACTTAAAAAGTCCTCGTCCGTTCGTTTCACTGAAACTAGCTTCAACCCTCGACGGAGCAATTGCCGATAAGGAAGGAAACTCAAAGTGGATAACAGGCAAAGAGGCAAGAGCTTACGTTCATAAACTTCGCTCTTACTACAACGCTGTAATGGTAGGAATAGGAACGGTTCTGAAAGACGATCCTCTTCTTACTGTTAGAGAATATCCTGTTGAAAAACAACCCTTTGCAGTTGTTGTTGATCCTACCTTAAAAATTCCTACTAACTGTCGATTAGTTAAAGAGAGGGCATCGGAGCTGGTTGTCATAACTGATCAGAGCTCTCTTCTAACCTACAAAGCTGGAATTTTGAAAGATTTGGGGGTCAAGCTACTTCCGGTTTTCGGGGTTGAGGGAGTTATAGATTTGACGGAGGCTTTAACCTCCTTAAAAGAGGAGCTGGGAGTATACTCGGTTCTATGTGAAGGAGGCAGCAGCTTGGCAGGATATCTCCTTGAAAATTCCAATGTTGATAAGTTCTATGTTTTTTATGCTCCTAAAGTTTTAATGGGTAGAGACTTTATTCCTATATTTAGAGGTAGCTCACGTAAGCTTTGTGAAATTTTCAACTTTAGCCTTTTCTCAATTGAAACTTATGGTCAGGATATTGTTTTTAAGCTTTATAGAAAGGAAATTGTTAAAAATATCATTTGATAAAGAGTTGCTGCTTACGTCGGAGGATTTGTAAAAGAGATGATTCCTTATGGGAGACAATGGATTGACGATGAAGATATAAATGCTGTTATTGATGTTTTAAAGACAGATTTTATTACCCAAGGA